>CAYQMZ010000124.1:0-8255 GCA_964418725.1 uncultured Pirellulaceae bacterium | reverse complement strand
TAAGTGATCTTTGCAGACGGTACGAATCGGGAGGCCAATTGTGGGATGTCGTCGTTGTGCCCAAGTACGATCACTACGTCGCCTGCCTGCATCGTCGTTTCACTGCTGGGATTGATGGCCGTATTTCCGGCGCCTTGCCGAATGCCAACAATGAGAAATCCGTGGTCACTGCGCACTTCGATGTCGCCGATCGACTTGCCGACCAATGGTGAGTCTGCGTCGACTTGTAGTTCGCCGAATTGCAGTCCGAACTGACCGAGTTCTTCGTGGAGCAATGACTGCTTGTCCATTTGCTCCAGCATGCTTTCGGCGCTAGGTCGAATAATCAGCTGTGCGACCTTGGCGGCGCCGATTGCAGTGGGAAGAATGACCTTGTTGGCTCCACAGCCGAGCAACTTCTTCTCGGTGCGTGGATTCTCACCGCGTGCGATCACGATCAAGTTCTCGTTCATCGCGCGGGCAGTAATCGTAACGAAGACGTTTAAGGCGTCTTCCGAAAGCACTGTCGCCAGAGAAATCGCGCGTTCGATGCCAGCTTGATCAAGGATTGCTTCCTCCGTTGCATCCCCGTGCAAAACCAAGTAGCCCTGTTCTTCGGCCGCTTTTAGTCTTGCTTCGTCACGATCAACGACCACGAACGGCTTACTGGCTGCGGACAATTCGCGAGCTAGGATAGAACCCATACGTCCGAAGCCACAGATAATCGTGTGGTGGTTAAGTTGTTCAATGCCACGTGTCATTCTGCGTGCTCCAAGAGCTCTGTTGAGTTCACCATCGATCAGCAACTGCATAAATCCACCGATCGTGTAGACCACCGCGATGTAGCCAATCACGATCAAAGAAATTGTCAGGACTCGCAGTCCCGGCGTGTTGATTTCGACAACCTCTTCGTACCCGACGGCGAAAATGGTGATGATCACCATGTACACGGAGTCGATCAGAGTGGCGCCGGACCACATGTATCCCGTTACAGCAGCGGTACAGATGGCAAAGAAGAAACCGAGGCCGGTGAGCATCTTGCTGATCGGTCTCGAGAGGTTCATGTTCGCTTCGCCAAAGGAGAGATTGCGTGCAGAGGCCCCATCAATGGACGCCGGGGAGACGGTTGGACGATCCACCCGCCGCTTGCGGTGCTGCACATGCTGCGCCGGTGTCAGATTCCCGGCGATTCAATACTGCAGACGCTCATGATGCTGCAATTATGGGCAAAGAACGTCTTTTCGCCTTGCAACAGCGTGGTAGCCAAACGCTCGAACCGAACTTGTGAAGTCGATGCAATGCAGGTACGAATCGCGCGTGAACTTTGGTTGGTTCGGGGGCGATGCAAGAATCCGTCAAATTGAACGGATTGAGTTGCCGATGCAACCCGTAGGGGTTCCACGTTGGCGGTCGCTAGCTGCTGCGCGGATGCAAATGCCTAATTCTTCTCGCAAGAGTTGTGACATGTACATGTGCCGGTTTTTCTTCTCAGCGGTTTGGTTGACGCTCGTTTCGATTGCGGGCGCCCAAGATGTTCCAGCGACCGACACGTTGGACGCAGCAGTGGCCGACAGCGAAGCAGATGGACAGGATGCGTTTGCGCCGGTTCCGGCCGAGACGTTCGAAAACGGTTCCGGGTCAGCATTCGGTGACGCCAACTTGAGCCAACCTGGCTCTGTCCAAGTAAACAGGGTGGCGGCTGACGAACAGAGTGCGGATTCCAGTGACTCCGATCTGGTGAAGCAATCCGAATCAAGCGAGACGGATCTGACTGAGATTAGGCCTCAGCAAAAAGTGGCCGTCAATCCAGCGGAAGCATTGAGCTTTCAGTTCAAGTTAGACCCCGTCGAGCTAGAAATCTGCGAGGAATTGGACGAGGCAAAAGAGTCCTACAAGCAAAATGACTGGAAGCCGGCGATTGAGCGGTTGAATCAGTTTATTGCCTCATCTCCAACGCACAAACGCATTAAGGACGCGCATTTTCTGCGTGGTGAAGCACACGTGCAGTTGCAGCAATACGAGTCCGCACGGCAGGACTTCGAGCAACTATTGCGGCTGTCGCCCAATCCATCACAAGCCGCGCACGCCCGATTTCGAATTGCCGAGCTCACGATGTTGCAGGGGCAACCAAAGCTGGCGAAACAATTGCTTGAGAGATTTCGAGCCCAACATCCAGAACATGAGTTGAATGCCTATGCCATTCCGTATCTAGCAGAGATCGTGGCTCGCGAAGGGCATCTGGACTGGGCGCGTACGATGTACGACGAAGTCTTGCGCCGTTTTCCGGACGGGCCACTTTCGGGCGAGTCCAAGCTGCGTTCGGCTATTTTGGACTACCACAGTCGCAACTACATCAAAGCGTCTGAAAAACTGTTTCAGTTGGTCGAGTCGAAGGATACGGACTCTAACGAATTCTGGACCGCCAGCTATTGGTTAGCGATGTGTGAGCTGCGAACCAATCGTGAGCAAGCTGCTGCGGACCGATTCGTAGATCTTGCGGAGGCTCGTCCAGAGCATCAGTTTGCCGCAGCCAGTACGTATCGAGCGGCGGAGGCGTTTCGCAAGCTAGAAAATGATGAACGAGCCATGGAACTGTTCCGTGCGGTGCGCGAAAACTGGCCAGCAGGCAAGTACACCGTGCAGTCGCTGTTAGCGGAATTGCAGATTGCCAAGGAGCAAGAGCAGCTTGATCGAGCACTTGAATTGGCGAAGACGCTGCAAACCCTGAAAGTGACTCCGAACTCCGGGCAAGATCCAGACGCTTCTCGCCAAGTGCAACGTTTGATGGCAGAAATCCTGCTGGCGAAAGAAGACTGGCGTGGAGCGATTCAGAAGATCAAGCCTCTGACTGCGGAACGACGCTCGCTGATCCGTCCAGCGGATCGAGAAAATCACTATCGAGATCTCTTGCTGTACGCGTTAGCGGAGCGAGGGCTTACCAACTTTACTCGCGCGAATCACTTGCTGTCGCGGATACGAATCGATTTGGTTGAGCCGGAGTTTGCGGAACAGGTGTTGCTGGCAAGAGCCGAGACCTTAAACGCAGCGAAAGAATTCGGACAAGCGATCGAGCAAGGCTTTCGGTACGAAGAACGATATCCTCGCGGCGAGTTGCTTGGCTCGATTCGAGCACAGATGGTCTTGGGGATGATCGGAGCGAATCGATCTCGTGAGGCCATGATAAAATTCCGGCAACTGATGGGCACGGAAGCAACGCCGCGTGCTGAGGCGAGCGAAATTGCCAAAGCTGCACGCTACCTGGGTGAGTATCTCTACGACAAGAAGCTGTATGACGACGCGCGATTCGTTTTTACGGCTCTGGAAACGGTGCATGAATCGGACGACGATTTGGCCAGGGCGGTTTCTGGCTTGGCTTGGATTGAGCAGAAAAGCGGTAGCCAAGAATTAGCGGCAGAGAAATTCGACGAGTTCATTGCGCGTTTTCCAAACCATCCGACGATCACGCGTGTTCGTATGGCTAGAGCTCAAACGCTCTTGAAGTCGGGGGATCGAGAGCAGGCCATCGAAGCTCTCGAGTTCTTCGAATCGTTGCCATTGGAGCACCCGATGCGGCCTCGAGGTATCTATCAACTTGCCGATTTGTTGCACCGAGAAAAATCCTCGTTGCCGCAGGCGGAAGAAGTAACGGAGCGATTGCTGTCGGAACACGCAGAATTTGAGCAGCGTGATTCGGCTCTCTACCTGCTTGGGATTATTCGGCGACTACAGGACGACCCAACTGCGCGCGAAGCTTTCACCGAGCTCGTAGAGAAGCATCGCACTAGTCGTTATTGGTCCGATGCGTTGTATCGACTTGCGGAGCAGGCTCGGAACGCGAACGACGACGACAAGACGGCCAAGAAGTATCTCACGCGGTTGATTTCTGCAGAGCGTGATCCTCAAGTTTTGCCTCATGCAATCTACATGAAGGGACGCATCGCGTCGGAAGCTCGAAATTGGTCCGAAGCAAGAGAAACGCTACGAGAGCTGATTCGAGATTATCCAAATAGCGAGCTGATTTCGGTGGCTCGTTATGGAGTTGCGGAGTCGTTCTACCAAGAAAAGAACTACTCACGAGCGTTGCCGCTGTTCGAGATACTGCATCGTGAAAACGACTTTGCCGCAGACGAGGCCTGGGGCGCGATGGTGCAGCTTCGCCGTGCGGAATTGATGGCACACGAGCGTAATTATCTGGCTGCTATCGAAATTGCGGAGAAGATTGAGGACGAATTCCCAACGTTCTCATTGCAAACTGAAGTTGATTATCTTCTCGGCCGCTCCTATATGTCACGTGGCGAATTTACGAAGGCCAGGCAATACTACGCGCGAGTCATTCGGGCGGATGCTAGTCGCACGACTGAGGTCGCGGCGATGGCACAATGGATGACGGGCGAATCCTACTTCCACCAAAAGCAATACATCCTTGCTATCAAGGCTTACGAGGCGCTCGTCGCTGATACGACGTTTCCAAAGTGGCAAGCTGCTAGCAATCTGCAGATTGGGAAGTGCTACGAATTGCTGGGCAACTTTGACCAGGCAAAGAAATACTACCGGCGCGTCGTCGAGCGATTTGGCGACAGCGAGATGGTAGGTGAAGCCAAGGTTCGCCAAGAGATTGTGGATCGAAAGACGTCGCGATAATTTTCGCTCGGAGCAAGGAAGCTTCGTTATGAATACAAGAATCATCTACCTCTTGCTCGCCGCTGGACTTCTGTTCGCCGCAACCGTCCACGCGCAACAGGACGGTAACCGGTATGCGAATGCAACGAGTCAGCCACCTGATCCGAACGCTGCGCAAAGCAACACTCAATTCCCCTTCAACGCCAACCTTTCGGCCGGAAACAGCGACGGTCAGGACAGCCAAACTTCTACGTCGATGGGCAACGATGCGTTGGCCGCTGACTCCGAGGCAAACGGGAAGATTTCGCTCGCTGATGCGAAAGTTGGAACGCAGGACGAGGCGACCGAAAACGAGGCAGCCACGAAACCAGCCAAGCGTTCCGGGCAGTCGTTCACTCAAAAACTTGTATCTTCAATCCGTGGTGCGGGCCCAATGATGATTCCCATCGTGGGTTGTTCGATGCTGCTGGTTGTATTCGTGTTGGAACGAAGCATCGCGTTGCGTCGTCAGCGCGTTGTCCCGACGCACTTCACGAAGTTGTTTTTGAACGAACTAGACGAAGGGCAGCTTAAGCCGGATGAAGCGCTGGAGCTTTGCGAGGAAAACAAGAGTCCGATATCCGAAGTCTTTGCTGCAGCTGTCAAAAAGTGGAATCGTCCCTCAGTCGAAGTCGAGCAGGCTGTTTTGGATGCCGGCGAACGCGTTGCGAATGGCTTGAGACGCTATCTGCGACTGTTCAATGGAATCGCCACGATCAGTCCGCTGTTGGGGTTGCTGGGAACGGTGTTGGGAATGATCACCGCGTTCAATGAAATTGCATCGTCAAATGCGATGGGGCGACCCGAGTTGCTGGCAAAAGGAATCAGCCAGGCGTTACTGACGACTGCTGGTGGGTTGTCCGTGGCCATCCCTGCTTTCATTGCCTACATGTACTTCACCAGTCGCGTCGACCGTCTGATTATTGAAATCGATGGCTTGGGACAGGATGTAGTTGGTGCGATTGCATCGGACTCGTGGAAGGCCTCGGGCAAGAACCCGTCGCGAAAGAAGGCTGCCTAGGTGCTGCTGTTGGGATTAGATTTTGAACGATTGCTCAAACGTTCTTAGATGACGCCATAGTTGCCATGCCGATCAAAATTCACCAAGAGCCCGAGCCAACACTAAACTTGACGCCGATGATCGACATCGTGTTCTTGCTGATCATTTTCTTTATGGTCGGGACGAAGTTCACGGAGATGGAGCGACAAATCGAATTGGAGTTACCTGGAGTTCAGCACATCAAGACACTGACGGATGCTCCGAAAGAACGCGAAGTGAACGTCTACCGCGACAATACGATCATGATGGATCGGAAGGCTTACACGCTGGACGAGTTGTTGACCGAACTGAAACGTGCTCACGAAGAATACAACGAGTTGTCCATTTTGATTCGCGGTGATGGCGATGGACGCTACCAAAATGTTACGGACGTCTTGGCTGCCTGCAGAGATGCTGGGTTTGAGCGACTGGGGATTGCGGTTCGTGCCGACGTGACCCGTCGCTGAGCAGCCCGCTAGGTGAAACCGATGAATCGATCATTGATTGGCTCCTTCGATTTCGCGCCGGGGATGATGCCGGACAACGTGTTGTTCTCAGCCATTAGCTCGCTGCTGATATGGATTCCGGTCGGCATTCTGACGGTTCTTGTTGTCGCTGGGATTGTGGTGTGGCGCACCCGTCGACGCTGGCCAGTGATGGCCGTGCTGTACCAGAAAATCGGCCGGCATCCGTTTGCAAAGTACATTTTGCTATCGGTAGTGGCCCACATTGTGCTGGTAGCGTGGTTGCTTAGTTCTTCGTTGCTAAGTCCTCCGCCCGGCCCCGCAGCACCGCCTGTATTCGTTCAGTTCGGGGACGAAGCACGCAGTCATTCGCAGCTGCAAGCGAATCGTGAAACGACTGCTGAAGAAGACCGGTCCAGCGACGCCAAAGCGGAACCGAAGCCGTGGGAGGTGTCGACGGCGGATGCGGTTAGTCCACCGAAACAAGAGCTGCCTGATGTCAGCCCGGAACCTTCGAAACCTGTCGAGCGGAAGGTGGCTCCACCGAAGGAGCCTGCGCCTCGTAAACAGGTTCCGATTCCGGCTTCCTTGCCAGAGGCCGCATTCGCCCAGAGAGCATCGACGCCCGCCGCCTTCGCAGCTGCCACAAAACGTGTAGAGGCACGGCGAAACCAGGCCAGTGAGCTGCCCGACTCGCTGCCGCCTGATCTATCGACGCCGGAGGCGCCGAATCCAATCGCCTCACTTCAAACACCGAGCGTGAACAATCAAGCTTCCGCACTATCGTCAAATGCGAAAGCCAAATCTCCGCTTCGGGAGACACCGCGTCGAAATCTCGCAAGCAAAAACCAACAATTTGCCGCGACCGACGAACAACTGAAATCGAAGGATGTTCCGCGAACACCGAATATATTTCAAACACGCGAGACATCGTCGCTGGTAGACAATTCCAACACGCGATTTTCCCCCAAGCCAGACTCGCAATCGACTGCCGTGAATCATTCATCCCAACAATTCGGCAGGTGTTGCAAGACCGGACAGTGCAAGACCGGGCTGTTCGAGATCAGGCAGATCGAGACCAGGCTGCGATGGATCAGAAGGTGCTGAATCAAGCACCTCAAGTTCAGTCTGTTTTAGACCAACAATTTTCCGCGACGCCCACGGTTTCGTCGTCCGTTGCAAATCAGAACAACTCACGATTTAGCTCTCAGTCGCAGACTTCCAAACAAAGCACGACATCTTCGCAGCAATTAGACTCCGGTTCTAACTCTGCCTCAAAGAATCGTGGCAGACAAACCGCGGGCGTTCCGGCGATATATCACGACCGACTTTCGCCGGACCGATTGGCGATTGCGCGTATGCGTGGTGGAAGTGCAAATACCGAACGTGCCGTTCAGGCCGCGTTGCGTTGGCTGAAGGCAGCCCAAGGTGAGGACGGACGCTGGGACGCCAGCCATTTCGGTGGTGGTCGCCCGACTTTGGAAGGTGGGCATGACCGTCGAGGAGCTGGCCGAAATGCCGACACAGGAATCAGCGGCTTGGCTGTACTAGCATTCTTGGGCAATGGGCACACTCACTTGGAAGGTGAACATCGAGATGTGGTGCAACGCGGCGTCCAGTTTTTGGTGGATTCGCAGCAGCCCAGCGGAAGTTTGGCCGGTGACGCTCAATTGTTTGCTGCGATGTACTGTCACGGGATCGCTTGTTTAGCACTCAGTGAGGCTTACTCGCTGACTGGTGATGAAAATCTGCTTCCGCCGTTGCAGTCCGCGCTGGGCTACACGCTGTTGATGCAACATCCGTCGACCGGCGGCTGGCGCTACCGGCGCGGTGAGTCCGGCGATACGAGTCAATTGGGGTGGCAACTTATGTCACTGACCAGTGCTCACTATGCTGGCCTGCAGATTCCTGGCAATGCGTGGTCTGGGGCCGGCCGGTTTTTGCAAAGTGTCACCAGTCGTGACGGATTGGCTTCTTACCGGCCTCGACAGTTACCTAGCCCCGCCATGACGGCAGAGGCGATGTTGTGTAGGCTATTTCTCCGCACTCCGCCGGACGCTCCGCAGATCCAATCCGCCGCACGCTATTTGTTGCGTGAATTGCCTGGCTACGGG
>CAYQMZ010000123.1:0-13099 GCA_964418725.1 uncultured Pirellulaceae bacterium | reverse complement strand
GTCCCAAGACATTGCCGTCCGTCCACACCACAATGCGATCGGCCGACAGTTCGACGGGACCATCGTCGCCCAGCAGCGTGATCTGAGTGGGCGAATTTATTACCCAGGCTTTTTCGTCGGGGCCGTTGGGAATGACTTGTAGAGGCGTGTCGCCTCCGCCGCGAGGATCGATCTTGATGCGGCGACCACCCAGCAGCCCACCGCCGATGGTTGGTTCCGCTGGCGACATACCTGGTTCGACGGGCGAATCGACTTGCGGGGGACTCTGCGGAGCGGCCCAAGCCGGTGCGTCAGGGATCTGCCCAAGTCGCGGCTCGGCTGGCATCAACGGATCGAGTGACTGGCCAGGAAGAAGTTGCCTTGATTGGTCTCTGTTTTGTCCAAGCGGAGGCTGAATTGTCATCGCTTGGCCAATCGTGGCTCCATTGATTGAAGCCGCGTCGGGTGTTAGTTGGTCGAACTCATTCGGGATTCGTTGACGAACGAGTTCAGCTCTCTTCTCTAAGCTGACGCCGTCGCGAACATCCATCGAGAGGCGATAGATGTCTGCGGCGAAAAGTGACGTGGAACTGAGAGTGAGCAACCCAACAAAAACGGCAATGCCGCAGAGCAACGCTTGAACGCGCATGACGCACCGTAAAGAAGCCGACCGGTTACTCCAGCGGAGCCCAATGCGATTCTTCTCACACGGCGAGTCTCGGTTGTTCCGAAGTGACTCCACTAGGGTTGCCACCTTTTTTGCTCAATTAGATAGATCTTCTGCAGCAAGCTAGACCGCGCTTGCCTGATTCCGAACGGAGTAGTGCGATTGATCAAAGACCGTTTCCTCGCACATATACGTGCATTGGGAGTGGATCTTGACCGTGTCGCCGTCAAGAAAAGCGGCGGGATTATAGGAACGGACCTATAGTGTCGCAAGATTTGTTAAAGTTTGATCCGCAGCCGTCGAAATGACGGTCAAGAGACTGCTTGCACAGGATGCTGCAAGTGACCGCTAGCGGGCATCCGGTCATGAACGCGTTCAAACCAATGAAGCGAGCATTTTCGACACAAACGTCGAACAGGGAAGCGACAACTGCATGAATAGACGGGGCAAAAGTGCAGCGGGCGGTGGTCCGCGGGTGATGCGATGGATAGCGCGCCAACTGATAGCGAGGCGATGGTGGCTGTTTGGGTTGGCCATCGCCATGGTCGTGATTGCCAACGTCGTTCCTCAGGAAATGGACTTTGACCGCAAAGTCACCAACATGATTTCTGATAGGGACGGAGTCCTGTCTTCGTTTCTGAAGCTGAAACGTTCCTTCGGCGGAAACGAGATCGTGCTGGCCGCCTACGAGGACAACGGTCTTCTGTCAGAAGATGGTTCTGGCATCAAGCGACTCAAGTCGATCCGCACCCGGCTCGAAGATGTTGACGGTGTGCGTTCGACGCTGAGCCTCGACAAACTTGATACGGCTCTGGCGCCGATTCACGGTTCGTCCGGTTTGGCGGTACGCATGCGAGACCTATTTGAGGGCTACACGCACAATGCGGACTCGGACGTGGCTGTCATCGTTTGCATGTTGAAGCCGGAAGAAGAAACCGATGCGCGGCGACGCGACACGATCGACAACATTCGCTCGATCATGAACGAACTGCCGGACGGATTGGGCGCAGGGCGTTTGACGGGCGAGCCGGTGATGTTGGTGGATGGCTTTCGCTACGTCGAGCAAGATGGGCATCGTCTTAGCATTTGGTCATCGATCTTATTGGGACTCACGATTCTCGTATGCTTTCGAAGCCTGCGATGGATGTTGATTTGTGTTGCCGTGGTTCAGTTGGCTCTCCTGTTAACGCGGCTATCAATGGCGTTGCTGGGACTTCGCATGAGCATGGTCAGTTCGATGCTGACGGCTGTTGCGACGGTTGTTGGTGTCGCAACGGTGGTCCACCTGATCGTTCGTTTTCGCGATGCTCGGGCCAGTGGAAAGCAGCCCCTGTCAGCTCTCGCGCAGACGACTCGGATACTGTTGGTTCCTGTTTGCTGGGCGTGTGTCACCGACGCGGTTGGGTTTGGAGCACTGAAGTCCGCCAGCGTTGGCCCGGTTGGCAACTTTGGGGTGATGATGGGAATCAGTTGCATCGCCGTTCTGGTCAGTGTGTGGTTGCTGGTTCCTGCCTTAGCAACCCTTTCGTTTTCGGGAAGTGCGTCGGAGGAAAATCAATCAACGGGGAGCATTGCGGACGGAGAAGTGGCTCCTAGCAAGACGCGCGATGCGCTGTACCGTTTTGCGAATTACGTCGAGCGCAACACCCTGCGGCTTTCGATTGTGTCTTTGGCTGTTGTCGTCTTTTCGCTGCTCGGACTGGGCTTCTTGGAGGTTGAGACCGATTTTACGCGGAACTTTCGCAGCAACGCGGAAATCGTTCAGTCGTATCGTTTCGTAGAAAACCGTTTGGGCGGAGCAGGCGTTGGAGACATTCTGATTCCGGCACCAGAAAAGTTATCGTGGGACTTCCTGCGCAAGGTGCGGGCGATGGAAGAATCGATTATCAGGCAATCGCAAGATGGCGGGAAATTTGCCGGCATTACGAAGGTTCTCAGTCTTGCTGATGCCGTTCTCGCGGGCGCCCCCTCGTTGTCGCTGAAGCAGACGAGTATTCCCAGCGAATTCACCACGCGAGCAGGGCTATTCGCGATGCAAAAGCGAATACCGTCGTTCTATGCAGCTCTACATGCTGAGGATCCAGAGTCACCGGGAAACTACTATCTGCGGATCATGTTCCGTGCGAGGGAGCAGCAAGATGCAGAACGCAAACGCGAATTGATCCGGGGGCTGCAAGAGTTGGGGGCCGAATTCTTCCCTGAAGAAAAAAGACCCACGGAAGTGACTGGGTTCTTCGTGCTGTTGACGAATTTGATCGACAACATCGTCGGGGATCAATACAAGACGTTTCTGATCGCGGTAACTGGAATTGGTCTGACGATGTTGGTTGCCTTTCGAAGCCTACGACTAGCGCTGATTGCCTTGATCCCCAATGCACTGCCGGTGCTGATTGTGTCCGGGTTGATGGGATGGATTAAGTGGTTGGGCTGGTACGACTTTCGGATCAACATGGGCTCGGCAATGATCGCGGCCGTTTCATTGGGGCTGTCGATCGACAGTTCGATCCACTACATCTTCGCGTACTTGCGCGCGAAGAAATTGGGTGCTTCGGAAAGCGACGCGATCAAGTCCGCTCATGGGACTGTGGGACTATCGATGATCTTCGCAACGCTGGCGTTGATCGTTGGGTTCTCTGTGCTGGCGACCAGCAAATTCACACCGACTGTCTATTTCGGAAGTCTGGTTTCGCTGGCGATGTTAGGTGGTCTGCTGGGAAACCTTGTGATCCTGCCCATCTTGCTTCGCATCGGCAGAAAGTGAGATCCCTCAGCGAGGTATCGCACTTGGTGTGTTTTTCCTACGACTGAAATTCTTTGAGAATTGCTGTCGATCGCTTGAAGTTCATCCGTTTCCAATCGTGGAATCAAATTCCACAGGACGGTAGTGCGCCAAACGACTTCAATCGAGGGACTGTTCGATGGCTGCTGCCAACGCGCTGTGCGTGTACCGACGCGGGTTCACGCTCGTGGAATTATTGGTCACGATCGCAATCATTGGGATTCTCGTTTCCCTGCTCTTGCCCGCGATTCAGGGAGTGCGTGAAGCTTCACGACGGATGCGATGCCAGTCGAACTTGCGTCAGATTGGTATCGGTTTGCATCAGTATCTGGATCTGCATTCAACGTTTCCTGATGCGGCTCAAATGCCCAGCGTGACGCCCGACAAACCAACAATGGCTGATGTTCTGGGCAAGTTGATCGAAGAAAACGAACTGGTCTTTGAATGTCCCAGCGACTCGCAGTTCTTTACCGCTGAAGGAACGAGCTTTGAGTATCGAGCCTCCCGGTTAGCAGGAAAAACTCGAAGGCAGCTGGAGCAGCGCCGCCCGCTCAGTGAGACATGGGTAATGTATGACTTCGATCACTTTCATGGTTCGGCCGGTCAACCTGGTGCGAGAAACGTGCTGTTTGCCGACGCTCATGCGGGATCGTTTTAGCCTCGCGAGGATTTCGATACTCCATTAATTATCGCGTCGGTGAAATCGCAAGGCTTCAGGACGTCAGTCAACGATCCACAGCCACCGAAGCAGGGCTATTTCGGTTGCGCCACGCTGTACCCAGCGCTACTCCAGCGAAGGCTCCAATCCACTCATACAGGTAGGTACGAATCTATGAATCGCAGGAACGTAATTTTGATCGTAACGCTCGTTGCGTTGTTTTTGGTCGGCGGATATTCGCTGATGGCTTTGCGAAAGCATCGGCAAATGGAGGCTCTTCGTAACTTGCAGGCCGACGTGTTTAGTGAAGCAACCCGAAAACTGCCGGAGGAAGAACGTCGAGAGAAATACAAACAGTTTCGTGCCGAATACGAACAGCTCTCGGAAGCTCAACGTCGAGAATTCCGTAAGAACCAGTCTGCGGGACCTCTTGGGCGTGCGAATAACCAGATTCGAAAGTACTTCGAGTTACCACAGTCCGAGCGTCTTGCTTTCTTGGACCAACAAATCAACGAAATGGAAAAACGCCGACGTAGCATGGCTGGGCGTACCGGAGGTGAAACGAAGACTACTCGTCTCAGAGGTGGTCGAGGACCGGATCGCGGTGACCGACGTGACAATTTGACGGATTCGGAAAAGCAGGATCGACGCGATCGCTTTCGGCGTGGTTTCTTGGATGGTACGACGCCTCAGCAGCGAGCCGAGATGTCGGCCTACATGGAAGCGTTGCGAAAACGTCGGGAAGAACGTGGATTGCCAGACGTCGGCCACCGACGCAGGTCGTTGGGCTAATTGGGCGGTCGAGGATCGGGTTGCTCGCCAACGGTTCCGGTTTTGGTCCAATCGTTACGACCACTTCAGGGCCGGTCCAACGACGTCTGCTTTAACCTGCAAAATCAGGTGTCGAATCCTCGGGGAACTGTCCGTTTATAGCTACATCGGCAGGTTCATTCGAAACCTCAGCGAGGAAGCGTCATGTTGCGAACACTACTGGTTCTATCGGGTTTTCTATGGGCAAGTCTTAGCGCGTTTGGTGCTACGCCCAACGCCAGCGAACAGGTGGCAAAGCCAAGCCCGAAAATTGCCTGGTATGGCCAACTGAAAGATGGCTTGGCCGAAGCGAAACGCAGTAATCGACCGATCTTACTCGTGTCCGCTGCACCTCAGTGTCAAAACGTTTCCGGCATGTGGTGACCTGGCAAGCAAAATATGGACAGGAGTTTCCTGTCTAACGTCGACGTGATCGAAGCCTCGCGAGATTTCGTTTGCATGCGACTGGCAACGTTCGAAGACGCCGGAGAAGCGAAGTTTTTGAAGAAGGTCTATGGACGAAATGGAGCTCTAGAAAATACGGTCTACGCAATCTTGGATCCATCTGGAAAGAACCTCACCCGTGCCAGTCGTGGTCCCCGGTATCGCAACCCGAGCCAACTAGTGAAGCTGTTGGAGGACATCGCTAAAAAGTACGACGGTTCGAACAAACTTTGGTCGGACGCACGGTTGCCTGAAATGAAGAACGTCACGCTTGCCATCAACGTGGCTTCTTGTGACAGCCTCCCTGTGTTGCTGGCGGTCGGGCAGAATGAGACTGAGTTACAGCAGATGCGAGAGCAACTATTGCCTCTGACTTGGAACAACGATTTCGCAGGCCAGTTTGTCGTAGCTACCGCAACAGTGGATGCGAACCTGAAAGCGCTGCGAGGCGTGTCGGATTCGAAGAGCGGTGTGTATCTGTTAGATCCGGATAAGTTTGGCCTGAGTGCTAGGCTCTTAGGTTCGATTGAACTGACCGGCGATTCGGAAGCTCAGTTGCGACAGGCACTCGCAAAGTTTGAGCCTCCGACCAAGAATCATCGCCAACACGTGCAAACGGGTTTTGCGTTAGGCCTGAAATGGGAAACGGCCATTCCCGTGACAGACGCTCAAGCCAGGTCGGCAGCCAAGCGTCTCTGGGGCGAGTAATTCAACAATCGTGAGCAGACAGATTCTTGGCGTAGTGGACGCTACGAGTCCGTGTGGCTGGCTCGTGGTACCGAATGTGACTCGTGCTTTCTGAGTCAGAAACACCTTTCCGACTGTTCCGATTGGACGAATAGACGCTGGGATCTCTCGCCTGCCGGGAGCACTTAGGCCTGAAGTGAACGCACGAGTTCGTCATAGACTTCCACAATGTCACGACAGGTGACGCTGCCGGTCGATTCAATGTGTGTACTGGCCTCGGTGATCGCCGACATCAGCAACGCTCGTTCTAGTTCGTCGGATTCAGCCATCATTTGACGGACGGCTTCGAAGCTTTGCTCGCCGTATTCGGAGTCCGCTGCGTAACTGCTGGCCTGTTTTAGGCAGAATGAAAGCCAAGCGATTGACCTGGCCAGCTTGGCCCACGATTCTTCAGATGAATGTTGGGGTAGGTCGGTGGTGGTGGCCACTTCGTCGATCACGGCCTTCAGCCATCGCTCTTCGTTGTTACACGGCTCACCATTGGCCGTCTCCGGTTCACGAATGAGCTCTTCCGCGACGTGGATTACGTCTGCAGACATCCTTGGCATCTCAGCCCACACCGAAGAGACAGCCTTCAAGCGACCTCGCTCGTCGATCTGTTCGCTATCTGCGTCGACCAGCAAGCTCGTCGCGGTGACGTACGTTCGCAGAATGTTGTGCATGGTTCCGTCCTAGTGCGCGAACGGCTTTCAGTTCGCTTTGCTTTTTGCTTTTTTGTTCTTTCGATTTCGGCGCTGACGATCGAAAGCAGCCAGCTCCGTGGCGTTTCCTTCGTCCCCCTGCGAAGCCATCCATTGGTTCAAACGCTCACGTAGCTCCGACTGAATTTCCGCGAGATCCGCTTTTCCTGCAAGGTTAACTTGGTTATTTGGATCTCGACGAATATCAAAAAGCTCAACTGCCGGGCGTTTTTGGTGGTTCCGTACGCATTGCTGTGCGTGTTTGTCACCAGATTCCGCCAACGCGACCCATTCCTTCCACCATGCTGTCGTGTTGACGGCATTCGTGAATGTGGCGTCCGAATTCAGATTCAGGATGTACCGGTACTTTGCGGATCGAATGGTTCTGATTCCATAACTGTCAGATCCATTGTTGATGCCACGGGTCGTTTGAATACCGAAGGAGAACTGTTTGTGCGTATCGGTATCCCCCGTCAGCACACGCAAGAAGGACTTTCCATCCAGTCCATAGGGCTCGGCTACATTGGCCGCCGCCAGAAAAGTGGGAACGACGTCAACGTATTCGACCATCGCGTCAGTGATTGAGTTGGGGCGAACTTTTCCAGGCCAGCGTACGACCATCGCGCTCTGTAGCCCCATGTCGTAGCACGTCCATTTCGCAGATGTAAACGAGTTCCCTTGTTCGCTAACAACCACTACCAACGTGTTGTCGTCAACGTCGTGCTTGTCCAGCAGTTCAAGCAGTTGGCCAACTTGACTGTCGTAGTAAGTGATTTCCGCGAGATACTTTGAGTAGCCTTCACGTGTCGCGGGAGTATCAACGAAAAAACTAGGCAGCCGAAGACTCTCTGGCGGATAAGCCGACGCATCGCCTTTGTTCCATGGCGTATGAGGCTCGTTGGAACACGCAAAAACACAGAACGGCTGATTGTCACTTTTGCTCTCGGAGATCAAAGCATCGACGGCCGCCATGTCGGGATTGTTCTTCTTTCCAGAGTACTCAAACGGAAACGATGCTTTGGGATTGATGTGCGTTTTTCCGGATAGCGCGACTCGATAGCCTGCACGCTTCAGGTAGTGAGCAATGCTCTTCGTTCCATCTTTCACGAACGTGTGATTGGGGTAAGCTCCCGATTTGACCGGATAGATTCCTGTGTACAGGCAGTGCCTGGTCGGCGAACACATGGGGGCAGCCTGAAAGCAATTGGTGAACTTCAGACCCTCGTCACAGAGTCGATTCAGATTCGGCGTCTTCGCCTGCCCGCCATAGCACTCCATGTCCCAATAGGTGCAATCGTCCGCGATAACGAACAAAAAGTTGGGTTGCTCAGCCGCGTGAGCTGACTCAGTGATGAACAGTACTGACAACAAGAGCGAGCACAACAATCGCGCGTACATGGTGTATTCCAACAAGAAGATCCTAGGAGCACTTAGAACGAGCAGCAGTATAACGGCTGTCGAAGCGGTACGCAGAATCGCTGACCGCTAGGCCAGCCACGCTTACGGCAGTCGGTTTAAGCAATCGATGAGTTCTTGCAGCGGCGGCCGATCATGTGGTAACGCTGACCTGCATCTGTTGAGCATTTCTGGCACGTCACATGAGGCTCGCAAATGGCCGAGTGAGATTAGCTCTTCGCCGATAATGCCAATCGAATACACGTCTGCTGCCGGCGAAACTGTAAAACCGTTGACGATTTCAGGAGCCGAATAACGTTTACTTCCGCCCAACGGTACTTTGGATACCTGTGAGTTCTGACGTACGAAGCGAGCCATTCCAAAGTCAGCGATCGCTATCCGATCCGGTCCAATCAGTATGTTCTCGGGTTTCAAATCGCAATGCACAACATGTTGCTTGTGTGCGTAGCTGATAGCCGTCGCGACTTTCGCGAGCATTTCCTGGCCGCTAGTCGAGGGCCCGTCCGACCTTAGAACACCTTGCATCCACTGTCGCATATTGGGGCCATCGATGAATTCCATAACCTGGAATATTCCGCCGCCGGGGAATTGGCCAACGCCCAGCAAACGTACAATGTTCTGGTGTTGTAACGTCGCCACGACTGTCGCTTCCTGCAAAAACGCATCCACAACCCAATCGCAATCTATAAACTGCTTTCGAAGAGCCTTCAGGGCGACCAGGCGATTCTGGCTTTTTTGCCAACAGCGGTAAACCTTGGCAACGCCTCCTGAACCGACCAATCGTTGAAGTTCGAAATCGTTGTAGCGCAACGGTGCTTGAGCGTGGGAGTAGGTTTGCAAGACGTGCTGTGGTGATTTTTCTAAATCGATCTCGCAAGCAATCTTGTCCGTAATGGCCGGCAGTTCTGCCGCGAATTGTGGAAACTGTTGTTGGTATTCACTCACGTCGGGCTGGTCGCCCCAGATCGATCGAATCCGATACTCTTCGGCGACCATCTCCGGTGTGATTCTTAGATGTAGGTCGTGCGAGGCAAAGTGGCGAACGTAGTCTTGCAGTGTCGGTTGATTGCCCAGAGCATCACGCAAAGTACCCTGCTGACTTCGGTAGCGGCGTTCGAGGTCAACCAGGATCAATTCCTGACGTAACTCAATATTCGCATCCATCGTGAAATGCCAAAGGTCTGGCGGAGGCGCTTCCACCCAACGCCTTTCGAACTCGTCAATCCGCTGCTCCCAAGCCTCGCTCAGATTCATCGCAGATCGTCCTGATCTAATAGTCGCTCCACCATTCTTGCGCGGATCGATTGCAGATTTCGGCGGACAGTACGTTGCGACTTTTGCAATTGCGAGCTGATCTTCGTAAGCGAATCACCGTCCAACCGCATTTGAAAGATGCTGCGCTGCAGCGGCGTAAGTTCGGCGACTAGCTGTTCGACGGTTTCTTCAAATGCCACCAGTTGATCTGGCGTTGGAGTATCTCGAAGCAACGATTGGAGGCCGTCCAGGTCGGTGACATCCGCGGCGGGCAGCGACTGTTCACGGCGATAGTCCCGTTTCGCCGCCCCATGTCGTGCTGCCTGCTTTCGGACCTTATTGACCGCCATAGTTGCCAACAGACGCCAGAGGTCACCCGATCGCCTGAAGCTGAATTCGTGCGAACGTCGAAAGAAACTGCGAAATACAGATTGCACAACGTCCTCCGCATCTAGTCGACGAGCAAGCGATGGGCTTAGTCGTCGATCGATCAAGTGTAGGAGTCGCTCTGTGAATCGATCCACGGTTTCGACTTGCGAGCTTGGTTCGCCAGTAACGAGTCGCTGCACGAAGTCTTCCCAATTCGATGCTGAGTCTTCCGGATTCGCTGATTCCATTTTTTTGGAAAATCCTTGGCCGCTTTTCAGATTCGGCGGGATGTACAAGTGAGGCCTGGAATAACCCGCAACAATAACTTTAGCAGAGATGAACGATGGCTCACGTAGTTACAGCGCCATGCTTTGGATGCAAAACGAAGGAGTGTCTTGTCGGGTGCCCGACTGAGTGCTTCCATGACGGCGAACAGATGTTGTATATCGACCCAGAGAGCTGCATCGATTGCCAACACTGTGCGTCGGTGTGTCCAGAGGACGCAATCTATTTCGAAGATGACGTGCCTGCCGAGTGGGCTGATTTCGTTGAATTGAATGCCGAGATGTCACAGGTGACTCCAAACGCTCACACATGACAGGGATCGCACACAGATTGGAAGGCTATGTCCTATTGCTGTGCGAATAGTCAGCACTCAATTGGTATCGCCGTCTTCCGGCATTTCCGCTTCCGCAACGACACGACCCAGTGACCAAGTCGTGAGCATACTGCCAACGTAGAATTCGCCCACCAGTTGGTCGGTGTCACGTTTCACGCGGTGGAACCGGAAGGGCGATAGCGATCCGTTGTCGTGCCGGAGCCAGTACCAGTTGCCGGGTTTCATTTGATCTGGAGTCATGTGCCAGAGCCTGATTGGAGGCATCGCCGATTCGAGAAGTGCTTGCTTGGGGAAATCGCTTTACCCAGGCAGGTCTATCGTGGAGTGTGGAAGCTGATGCGAAAGGCGTCAAGATGTCGTCAGTAACCGTCGTTCGGAAGAACGGAAATGAGGCACGCTCCCAAACGGATCACTAGAGCCAGTTTCACGCCGTTGTTGAATTGGCAATTTGGGTTTTGAAACTTGTTCTAACCACCGGCCTGGACATACTCTCGAATAAACGTAACCCGTGGTTTGCCGCTGCCTCGTACCGGTTTGGCCGAGACATGCTCCGCAACATACCGTTGCGGTTTGTTCTTTTCGGGAACGGAGAAGTTATCGCCCTTTTGCAGGATCGGTCGCATCTCTGGCATGCTGCCAAAGGCTCGTGTGCCGGCAGCCTGACAAGGGAACCAATGGCCCACGCCTTTGCCATCGACAAGGTAGAACTCTGGGTAACAATGATCGGGAACCCAAACCATGCGAGCCGGGACTTTGATCGATCGGCACATCGCGATAAAAGCTGACGTCATTTCTTCGCAATCGCCTTCGCCGTCTTTCAACGCTCGAACGGCGCTCTTGATGTTTCCTTCGGTGTATTCAATGTTCTCGCGAACGTACTCGTAAATGGCTTCTACTTTTTCCCACGCGCTGTCAGCATCGGCCGTGGATTCGCGAGCCAGTCTTCTGATGTTGCCGTTGCTCGCTTCGATGTACGGACTGTTATTCGTAAATCGTTTCAATTCCCGCGGTAACTTCTTGGGAATCGAAAACACGCTTGGATCGTCTGGCCCGAGAATTTCCTTGCGCGTGATTTCCAACGTTACGATCGCATGAGCTGTTCTGCGATTTGGGATCGCAGGCATTCGTACCAACAGTTGCCGAACTCCGTTCAGATTTCGCTGGCCGACTCGGACGCCCCGTGTGATGTCTTTGTCGACTACCTTGACCTGCTGTTCTGGCCAGCTGATAGGAATTGGGACCGTCGCCTGCACGCTTTGCAACGGGCCTTTACTGGCCGTGACGCGCACGCCCACACGCCACTTGGCAACCTTTTCGTTGCCGAACGAAATTCCGTTGGCCGGAGTCTTCTCTTTGGTGTTTTGTCCAAGGAGACTCGACGCAAGGATCAGAACAAGAAGCGTTGACGTGACTGGCGCAACTGACGCGGGTGCCGTGAGGGATTTCATAGTTGTTGGCTCTCTGGAGACCCGTCCATCATAGCTAGACAAGGGAATCCAGGGCGACCAAATCCACGGTATCGGCAGACTGAGAGTGCGGTGGTAGCGATTCTATGTTTCCGCCGTCCAGAATCGCAAACGTGCGAGCTACGGCATCAGTCCGCGGGGTGGAAAGCACAGAATTGGAATCAGCAACGATGCCAATCCCAGACCAATGCGCCACTTCCCCAGTGGTACGGAATCGTCGGATGTCGGTGGGTGATACAAACCAATCAGGAAGACCAACGCCAGCATCAGCATCCAGATATAGACGCGGTTCAGAATCATGTAGGTCAATGCGACGCCCACAAACGCGCGGGCGATCCATCGACTGTACCGACCGAATAGTGTGTAAGTCACGTGGCCACCATCTAGTTGGCTCACGGGCATCATATTCAGGCCAGTGATCAGCAGTCCTACCCAACCCGCCATGAACATCGCGTTGACTTGGTTGGCTGTGACCTCTGTCAGCATCGGAGCGGCGGGGTGCCGAACGGAATACATCCAACGCACCAGCAATGGTAGGTCGTACTTGTATGTTCCAAAGCTGGGTGCGACCGGCTCCATTTGGCCGACACCGACCCACAGGATGGGAATTGCAAAGACGAGGCCAGCTAACGGTCCGGCGATGCCAATGTCAAAGATCTCACGGCGATCAGCCTGCTGTCCCTTCATCGCGATCACCGCGCCCATCGTGCCGATCGGCGCGATAGGGAACGGAATGAAGAACGGCGGTGTGGAAGGAATCTTGTAAATCCGAGTCGCAACATAGTGCCCCATTTCGTGGGCGAACAAAATCGCGATGACACACACCATGTAGGTGAAACCTTGACCGGCATAACGCAAGATCGTTTGCCGAATGTCCATTGCCAACTCGGCGCCGGTGGGGGCTCTCCTGACATTGGCTCTTTCCTCAGGCGGCGAAACGAGTCCCAGTTCCTCTCCAACCAAGCCGATGGCAGCACCGACTACTACATGTGGCTCCCAGGACATCGATCCGGCAAAGAACGTCGAAAGGCACGTCGCGGCCAACAGCGTAATGGGAAGCCACCAACTGACCTTCGGGCTCCCTAAGTGCTTTTTTGAAAGCAGTGGAAGTTCAACGGGCTTATCGGCAGCGGATGCCAAGAATGGCTCGTTGCTTCGCGGTTCGGCCGGCGTTTCGGGTGTGGTAGCGTCAGGTGAGGAGGCGTCAGGAA
>CAYQMZ010000122.1:8661-13182 GCA_964418725.1 uncultured Pirellulaceae bacterium | reverse complement strand
CCACTTGCTTTCGAATTCCGAGCCGGAGCGAGCCGCACTGGTTCCGCAAAGGATGCTGCGCCGAGTCGGAGTGCAAAGCGGCGCGGGAGAATAGCCACCGGTAAAACGCATGCCCTCTGCCGCTATCCGGTCCATTACCGGAGTGTGAAGATAACTGGAACAGCTATCCGGATTGTCTGGATCCATTAAACCCGACCGCTGACTCCAACCCTGGTCATCGGTCAGGATGAGAATGATGTTCGGTGAATCAGCGCGGAGGGCTGTGGTGAGCGCGAAAGCAAGAAGGATGAATGTGAGGTTGGTTTTCATGAAATTGGTTTTGTGGAGAAACAGCGCGATGCAATATAGCCTGACTCTCCGAGTCGGGCAGTAAGTAATCGTTCCCGACTCAGAGAGTCAGGCTACAAGCTAAATAGGAATCGGCCCCGTCATTTCAGGATGGAGTCGATGAAGCCTGCCAAATCCGCAGCCGAGAGGTCGCCGGAGCGGTCCTTGTCGGCTCTCTTAAAAAACGTATCGAGGTGAGCGGTTGAGCCAAGGAAAGTCACGAATTCCTGCTTGCTGAGGACGCCATCGGAATTGGCATCGGCTTCCGCGTGCCACTCGGCGGGAGTTTTGCGAGAGATTCGATACCACTTGATGCCCTCGAGCTTCGGTGCGAATTCTTTCAGGTTCAGGGTGCCGGATTTGTTCTTGTCTGCTTTTCCAAACCCGACGGGGCCGTGCTTGGGTGAACGGTAAATGGCAGTGGCGTACTCGACATAGGAAAGCTCGCCGTCGCCATTGCTGTCAGCCATTTTGTGCAACTCTGCGGGGGTCATGGTGAGCATTTTAGCGCTGGGCTTGAGATCCTCCGCGGGAATGGGAAGCGTGATCCAGAGCTGATTGCATTGCCCCTTGGAATCGACGCCTGCGCGATAGAAGAAGCCCGGCTTGATTTCCTTTTTCGCCTTCAAGAAGCTGACGTAGCTGATCTTCGTCTTGTCGTGCAGCGTGAAAGTCCGATTCTTTCTGCGGTAGTTGACGGAGATCTTGTTGCCGTCGACGGATTCGATAACACCGTGAAGTGTATCCCCATTTTTTTCCTGGGCGGCTATTTCGCTCGATGCAAAGGTCAGGCAGACAGCAACGATGATGAATGTCACGTTGGTTTTCATGAAATTGCTTTTTGGTGATGGTTTGGATGGGATGTTGTTAGGGCGCGTATTTTCAGCGGCGGAGCCGCGGCAGCACTTAGCTGCGGGTGTTAGCCCGCAGTTGGCGGTACGCCTTGGATCCACAGTCGCGAAGCGACGACAGCAAGCACCGAACCGCTGTCGCCGCTTCGCGGCTAGGAAATTCGAGTTGCGGCTGGTTCCTTGGGCTGACGCCCACGGCTACATGCTGCCACCGCTTCGCGGCTAAAAATCAACTTGTCATGGCTTGGGTGATTACTTCGATTGAAACGGCTTGCTTTGGACGAGGGCGTGGATGAATTCTCTGACGGCGTATTGCTTGTCATTTGACGCGGCCAGGATTTCGTTGGCCAGGTCTTCATCGGTGAAACCGAACGGGCGACCGAGACCGTATTCGATCAGGGCTTCTGTGAAAGCACGAGCGAGCTTTTTCGTTCGCCAAGTGGCGATCAAATCTCGCAGTTCGAAGAAGTCGGCAAACGCCGGGCCATTGTGGAATGCGCCGGAGGTGTCGATGGGAGTGGCGGTTCTACTGGGCACCATCTGGCCTTTTCTGTTCTTGGTGTAGTAATGTTCCTCGCTACGCCATTTGCCAGCGGCATCGAAATTCTCCAAGCCAAAGCCAATCGGATCCATCTTGCGATGGCAGCTGGCGCACTGGGCTTCCTCCATGTGCGCGGCGAGTTTCTCCCGCTTGGTGAGCGACTTACCGTCCAGAACCGAAAGCTGCGGAACATTTGCCGGAGCCGGCGGCGGTGGCGCGTGCAGTAAATGGCGCAGAACCCAGGCTCCTCGTTCGACGGGACTGCTTTCTGTGCCATCGCTACCCATGGCGCTGATCGCGGCCATTCCGAGGAGCCCGCCGCGCGGAGAGTTTTCAGGAAGGCTAACTTTGCGATAGTAATCGCCGACAACGCCGTCCAGACCGTAGTGCGCGGCCAGCAGACCATTGATGATGACGTAGTTGCTTTTGAGAAGGTTGCCGATGCTACCGGGAGCCGGTCCGGTCCCTCGCGCACGCTTCGGGTTACCATTCGCGCGGAGCAGGTGGAGAATCGACTGGTAGACTTCTTCACGAGCTGCCGATCGCATACTTTCATCGAATTCGCGATGCAGCTTTGCATCAAACTGAAAGAAGTCCAACCGTTTCATATCCAGCCACTGATGGGCGAGACCGGAAACGAAGTGGTGCGATCTTGGGTCCTGAATCAAACGGTCGACTTGTCCGCGTAAGACGGCAGGGTCACGCAGCTGTTTCTTTTTCGCCAACGCGATTAGCTGAGAATCTGGCGGGGAACTCCATAGGAAATACGACAGACGCACCGCCAGTTCGAGATCACTGAGTGCACGGGGCGCTCCGTCCTGGCCGGGCTCCTTCATGAACAGAAACCGGGGAGACGCCAGAATCATGCTGAGCGGAGTGCGAATCGCCAGGTCGAACTCCTTATCAATCACCAGTCGGTTTTTGAAAACTTCAACCAAGGAGTCTATGAACTCGGGCTTCGGCTCTCTCTCTCGAAACGCTTTAACCGCGAATTGATGAAGAATGTTTCTGCCACGCTTCAAGTCCGATGGAGTGCGGACAGCAGGGTTTGCTTTAAAGATTTCATCCAGCGGACTTCGTTCGCGCTGCGGCAACGGGCCTTCGATCTCAACCCAGTCGATCCAAATCGAAGGTTCATGGCCATAACCGTTTCGATTCATCGCAGGATAAAAGTAATGCTTCCTCAAAGGCCCCCATGCAGGCTGACGTTCTCTAATCGCGAATTCACGCTGCGTATCCTTGCCGACTGTTACCTGAGTCTCAATCAATTTCGGATTGGCCGGACTGCCGGTAACGTGTAACGCCTTCAGGGGAAAACCATTCAGCTGTCCTCTAGCGAGCCCTTTGATCGCCGGATGCCCAAGCTCGAGGAAGTGACGAAACGCTGGCGACTCTTTGGTGACCCCCGCCATGATTCGCAACGTGTACGTTCCGACGGGCATTTCATTGGGTGGTGCAATCACAATCTTTGCGGAACCCATCGTCAGCTGAAGCCAGGTTCCTGTCTCACTGTGAGGAAGACCGACGTAGTGTTTATCGTAGGGAGCCGCCTTGGGAAAAAACTTCGCGGCACCAAAAAAACTCTTAAATCCAAAGTCCTTCGGGTTGGGAGCTCCTTTCAGCTTCTCAAGGTGACCGTCAATTTTTCGGTAGAGCTGCAGACGGTTACCCTTGGTGCCCATCTGGGCTTCAAAGCTGTTGTTCTCTGGTAGAGCGAGTGCTTGGTCCAGTTCCGTATCCAGTGCCTCATGGCGTTTAAGGTATTCCTCATTTCGCTCGACTCTCTCTCTCAAGGCGACGTTGAGCGTTTCTTCCGGCTCCACGCGGTAAACGAAAGGCTTTGCCGTTCGAGCAGCTTTTCGCTCGTAGAACTCATCGATGGCGTGGCGTCCGAGCTTTAGATACTGCTGAAACTTGTCACTGGAGAGAAAGAGCGAAGCTCCGACTGTATCAAAGTCGCCGGAGCTGCCATCATCGGGCAGGAGTTCCTTACCGAGTCGTACTCCCAACAAGCTCTGGATGCTGTTCTGGTAGTCCCGTTTGTTCAGCCGTCTCATCGTGATCTTGCCACCCGAGTCAGACAGAACCTTGCGAGCGGTCACCATCGTGAGCGCCAGGTCATCCAGGAAGTCGGCCTTCTGTTCGTTGCCGGGCTGATCGGAATCTTTCGGCGGCATCTCCCCGGAGTTCAGAGCGCCCAGCACCTTCTGCCAAAGTTCGGCCTGCTCGATGGTGGTGATGCGGAAGGGCAGTGTTTCGAGATCGACTTTGCCTTCCTGCGTGTCCGAGTCGTGGCAATCGAGGCAGTGTGCTTTGAAGAAGGCTTGGTGTTTCTCAGGAAGTCGTGCTTCGGGCGGCGCGGCTTGCGCGAAGCCACCAATGAAGAACGTTGCGATGCAGGTTGTAAGTATGACGTGTTTCATGGTTCGGTGGTTGTTGAATTGGCCGAAGGCCATCTTTCACGGTAGCCTGGGGCACCGCCCCAGGTTCGTGAATTCGTGTAATCGTTTGGCCGAAGGCCATATTCAATCGTCGTGCGTGAGTTTGACCTTCGGCCAAAACATCGATGTATTCTCAATTCCTGGGGCGTTGCCCCAGGCTACGTTGATTAAGGCCTTCGGCCTGATATCCCTCGCTCACGCTTCGGGTTTCCAAGTGGCTCGGACCTAACCTCTACGCCTGCAACTCCTTCACAATACCCGTGCTGTCGCCGTGACGATCCACGTTGACACCGACACCCTGCAACATCGTCAGCCAGACATTGTTCAGCGGTGTGCCTTCATTGAGGACAAGGTTCTGCCC
>CAYQMZ010000122.1:0-8561 GCA_964418725.1 uncultured Pirellulaceae bacterium | reverse complement strand
CGTGAACCGGGCTCGCGGTAGGTGATGACTCGCGTGTTGTCGGTTTGCAGTGCAGCGACCATCAGCTTGTACATCATCTCGATTTCGCTGCGGCCGACTAACGCTTCGTCTGGTTCTTCAAGCGGAGCCTTGGACTTGGGCACGTCCATCCATTTTTCCGCTTTGCTCAGCCGAGTTTCGATGTCGCGAATGCTTTGAAAATACTCGTCCAGCTTGTCGGTATCACTCTTCGTCAAACCTCTCTGCATGTCCTTTGCCTCGATCATCACGGAATCCAGGACACTGCGTTCTTCTGCCAGCATGGCCCGGCGCTGAGCAACGGATATGTCATCTGCCCCAAAGAGCTTGAGGTACGTTTCCAACGGAGAGTTCCACGCCGAAAGAGGTTTCCCCCGTTGGTCCCAAGCCAAGGAATTTCCAGGGCCATGCCCGTTCCTGTCGTTAGCGTCAGTACCCAGTTGGATGGAGGTATAGCGGGTATGCTCGCCAAACTGGGCCGCGGCAACCTGATCGGCGGAGATGGTATTGGAAAAGGATTGTCCCGGAGTGCCGTATTGATTCGCACCCGTCAGCCAATACGTGCTTCCCCAGTGTGCCTGGCGGCTGAAATGGTGCTTGCACCCCTGCACGATCGTGAAGTCGTCTTTGTGGCGGGCCAAAGGCTTAAGCCCCTCGGGCAGCTTGTAGTTCGCTCCCTTGTCGCTGATGTCCGGAAACCAAGTTTCAGATGTCACGCCATAGCCAATGCCCAAGAAGATCATCCTCTTGGGCGGTGTTCCGGATGCTGTTTCGGTGGCGGAAGCAAAACGGCGAAAGCCGATCGATTCGAGTGCCGGTAGCGCGACAAGAGCTCCCGTGCCCCGAAGAACCTGACGTCGATTGAGTCGTGTATTCATTTCATTATCCGTAGTGGGATTCGCCAGATTCCCAAGCCACAGATGGCTTGGCCGCAATGGACGCTCTCGATCGCAATTGAATTTAACGCGGAATCACAGCGATTTCAGAGATTTGCAGGCTGCCACGGGACTTCTGGTTTAGCCCACTACCTCACCCGTTGATCCTGCTTTACTAAGGCGAGTGGCCATCATGAAAATTCCGTGATGCATGCACGACGCGCAAGCGAGTGTGTCGAAACCGTAGACCTTGGCGGTAAAAATCGCGAGCAAACGCGTGACTCCACCGTTTTGTGCGTTATGTTGCTTTGATCATTTCAATTCGTCGCGTTCCAGTTTGCCGTCACCGTTGGCATCAAGCTTCTTGAAACGACTGGTCAGCGCGGGCACGTTGCGGCCTTTCGGATTGCCGATGAATTCCTTCAACGTAATCGATCCGTCACCGTCGCGATCACGACTCTTAAAGAACTTGTCCGTCGACTGGCGATTCGTTTTCGGAGCTGGATTCGACGACTTGCGCTGCGGTTGTTCGACTTCCCACAACTCGGGCTTCGGCGCGCCCGGCGAGGCGACCGCAGCAGGGTACGCCGTGGCGACGGGATTTTCATAAGGAATCTTGTAGCGCGGATCTGGTTTGATCGCGTCGGGAGCGCCCGCAAAGTGTGGTAGCATGGTTTTGCCGCGGCCGTCGGGATCGTAGGTTGCGCTGGGCAAAAGCGAAGCCGTCCACTGACCCAACTTTGCTTTCAACTGCTGAGTCCGCTCGGGCTGCTGCCAAGCAAGATTCGTTAGCTCGGCGGGATCGTCCGCAATGTTGAAAAGCACGGTAGTCCGGGCGTCTCGCCACAATTTCCAATCGCCTTCGCGGATTGCTTGGCCTGAATAAAAGTCCCAGTACATCGGCTGGTTACGCTCAATCGTAGGCACTTCGCTCATCAGTCTTGGCATCAGGTTCACGCCGTCGAACTCGGGCGGTACTTCCCCGCCAGCGACCGCCAAACTGGTGGCGGTAAAGTCGAGCGTGGTCACCATTTCTTCGATCACCAGACCGGGTTTGATCGTTCCTTTCCAACTCGCGAACATCGGCACTCGGACGCCGCCTTCGTGAAGTGATCCCTTCGGCCCGCGCATCGGCACGTTGTTCGATCCGTTCCAACTGCCGATCTCGCCGGTGTCGAACTTGCCGGGAGCACCGTTGTCGCCGGCAAATAGAATCAGAGTTCGCTGCTCGAGATCCAGTACACGCAGCGTTTTCAAAAGGCCACCAATGGAGTCGTCCATGGCTTTGATCAGCGCCAGTCCGCGGCGACGGTGCTCGTCCTGCTCGTCGTTGTAATGCGGGTAATCATGCTGAGCTAATTTTTTGTAATACGGATCGTTTCTGCTGATCATTGGCACATGCGGACCGTAGATCGGGAAGTACAGAAAGAACGGACGGTCGCTATTTTTCCGCACAAAGGCTTCTGCGAATTTCCCCTGCACGATGACGCGATTCTGATCAGGAAAGGACATCGGCTGATGGGGAACCGAATTGCCTTGCAGGTCGATGTTCGCGACACCTTTCGTCATGGCCCCGACCCAGTAGTCGTCGAAGCCCCGGCCACGCGGATCAAACTTTGCTTTGGGATCGACGTTCGGACCGCAGTGCCATTTCCCCGAAAAGCCCGTGACGTAACCCAGCTTCTTCATTCGGTCGGCGATCGTTAGTAGTGGCTTGCCCGCCATGTCGGTACCTGGCGGATAAACGCGAGGTAGTGTTCCTACGCCCGCGCCGGCATCGCACTTGTTGTTGGAAAACCCAAACTCATTCTGAATACGCCCGGCCAGCAACCCACAACGAGAGGGACGGCACTGCGGGGCGGAACTATACCCGGCCCGCATCAATGCACCGCCTCGGGCTAGTGCATCCATATTGGGAGTGTCCACGTGGGCGTCGATTCCGTGAAGCCCGAGGTCCGTGTAACCGTGATCATCCGAGTAGATGATGATGACGTTTGGAGTATCGGCCGCGAAAAGGCCACTGGCGAAGAAAGCCGCGAGCAAAGCGAAAATGGTCGCGGAAGGCGGTTGCGTGTTCATAAAATTGTCTGTTGTGCGAAAAGGCGTCGCATCGATCGTACTCTTCGTCTTGATCTTGCTTCGAGCCAAATGCAAATCTAACGCTGAGCCGGGCTACGAAGTCACTTTGTCCGGAACGCCTTGCTTTGAACGAGCGCGTGAATGAACTCGCTGACCGCAAACTGTTTGCTCTTCGCGGAGCTGACAATTTCGCCTGCAAGTTCTTCGTCGGTGAAACCGAATGGGCGGCCCAAGGCGTATTCGATCAGGTGCTCGGTGAAGCCGTAAGCGAAGTCTTCTTCGCGGTCGGCGATGAGGTCGCGTAGTTCGTTGTAGTCGCTGAAGTTTGGACCTTTGTGGAATGCTCCTGCCACGTCGATCGCCCAAGTCTTTCGCTTGCCGACTCCTCGTCCTTTCCCGTCTCTCGCCTGATAGCTGTCTTCAGTTCGCCACTTTCCGGCAGCGTTGAAATTCTCCAGGCCGAAGCCGATGGGGTCGATCTTGCGATGGCAGCTTGCACACTGAGCTTCTTCCTGGTGTGCAAGAAGTCGCTCTCGTGTGGTGAGAATTTTGCCTTCGAGACGCGAGATCTGCGGGACGTTGGGCGGTGCTGGCGGCGGAGGGTCGTTCAACAGGTGGCGGAGAACCCAGGCTCCGCGTTCCACCGGGCTGCTGACGACGCCGTCGCTGCCCATCGCATGGATAGCGGCCATGCCGAGTAATCCGCCTCGAGGGGAATCGGCGGGGAGTTTGATTTTGCGGAACTTGTCTCCCGTGACGCCATCGATGCCGTAGTAGGTGGCGAGCAGTCCGTTGACGAACACGTAGTCGCTCTTCAGGAGTTTGCTGAGGCGACCGACTTGGTCAGTTGGTAACCCGACGCGTGAGCGAGGAATGTCAGTCGGCTCGGTCCCTCGCTTACGCTTCGGGTTACCACCCGCGCGAAGCAGGTGCGCGAAGGATTCGTAAACCTCGCGGCGGCAAGCCGCACGAGTGCTTTCGTCGAAGTCGCGGTAGAGCTTGACATCGAACTGAAAGAAGTCGAGGCGTTCCATATCCAGCCATTGATGAACAAAGCCCGCCACGAATTCGTCTGAACGCTCATCAGCAATCAGTCGGTTGACCTGCTGCCGAAGCACTTCTGGAAGATGCAGCTTGTCCTCTTCAGCGAGCTGGAGCAGTTCTGCATCCGGTGGACTGCTCCACAGAAAGAAGGAAAGTCGCACGGCGAGTTCGCGATCATTGAGTTCGCGCCGGTTAGATTCGTCACCGGGTTCGTTGAGATAGAGGAATCCGGGCGAAGCAAGAATGACGCTGAGCGGCGTGCGAATTGCCACATCGAAGGAGTCGCCCGATTTGCGACGTGTTTCGTAGATGGCAACGAGCCTGTTGATGAACTCGGCTTCTGGGTTTGCGCGGCGAAATGCCGCTTCGGCGAACTCTGTGAGGATGGAGCGGGCACGCTGTTGGTAACCCGACGCGTCAGCGAGGGATGAATGCTGGCTGGTATCTGAAGCAATCCCTCGCTTACGCGTCGGGTTACCTGAATGCTTGTCGAGAACCAGTTGCAGTGGCGAACGCGAATTCGATTTCGGCGTGTTAAGCGGCCCTTCGAGTTCCACCCAGTCAATCCAGATGGCGGGCGGGTGGCCGTAGCCGTTTTCTTTCTTCCATTTATTGTGAGCATCCCAGAGCTCTTTCAGGTTACCAGTGTTGGGTTGCTTCTCCTGGATCGCAAATTCCCTGGGCGTATCGGTTCCGACAGTAAGCGGGATTTCGATCGTTTCGGGATTGGCAAGGGTTCCAGCGACTTGATGCGTGCTGATGGCGCGGCCCTCGAGTCCCCGGTTTCGGGGGATCAGACGCTGGGGATGGCCGATCTGAATGAAGCGTCGGGCAGTCGGGGTGTCTTTCACAGCACCGACACGCACTCGCATGACGTAGTTTCCAGGAGAGAGTTCCTTGGGCGCAACGACAACCCAGCCGGTTCCGTAGGCGAGTTTCAAATAGGTGCCGCGATCACGATGTGGCAACGCGGCGTAGTGTTTGTGATAAGCGAGGTTGCTGCGGTCACGTCCCGGATGGGCGCTCGCGGCTTTGTTGGAGTCGCGAAAGCCGAAGTCTTTGGCATCGGGAACGCCCTTCAGTTGGTCGGCAAACGCGTAAAACAGAAACGGGCTGTCGATGCGGGGCTCGGTTTTGCGAATCTCGGCGATCTTCGCCTGGTTCGCTGGCGTCCTGGCGGCTTCATCCACACCCTTTTGCCAGCGGGTGAAGCGAGCGTAAGCGTCTTCGATCTCCGCGATCTCTTTTTCGTTGTCCGGATTGATCGTCTGCTCCGGTTCGACGCGGACGATTTTGGATGCTGTGACCGCAGCCTCAGTGATCGGTCCTTCCAGTTCCATCCAGTCGACCCAGATGACGGGCGGCGGGCCGTACCCGTTCTTCTGCTTGTGTCGCTCGAACTCCTTCCTGAGAAGTTTTGCCGACTTGGGCTGGCGTTCCTGAATGCCGACCACGCGCGGGGTACCTGCACCGATTTCGATATCGACCTCAGTGATCTCCGGGTTCTCAATGGTGCCGGATATCGGTTGCGTGCTGAGCAGTTTTGCGAAGCCGGGTGACGTACCGTTCGTTTTTTGGGGATGACCGATCTCGATGAAATGGCGGGAAGGATCGGAGCCACTCACCACGCCGGCCCGGATCCTGAGCTTATAGGTTCCCGGAGGAACATCTTTCGGATCGGGGCGAACGTCAAAGCGTTGAACCCCGCGTGACAGTTTCAGATAGGCACCCCGATCGTCGTGAGGAAGCTCAGCGTAGTGCTTCAGGTAGTTGTGATATCGCCGATAGGGGCTGTACAAGGCGGCGATGGCATTGATTGGATCGCTGCCGCCATAGTCGCGAGGATCGGGTGCTCCTTTCAGACGGCCAGCCTTTCGATACTTGAGCAAAGGATCGGAATCATAATCCGGGTGCTCCTTGCGAAGGGCGGCCACAATTTCTTTGTTCTCCACCGCTGCAACCGCCTTGTCGACTTCTTTCTTATAGGGCAGCCATTTCTTCTTGTAGGTGTCATCCAGGTTCTTGAGGATCTCCAGGTTCTTGACGTTGACCGTGTTTTCAGGTTCGACGCGGAAGACGCGGGACGGTTGATGTGGAGTCGCCTGCCGCTCGAAGGCTTCATCGATGGCCTGACGTCCCAGCTTGAGGTATTGCTCGAACTGATCGCTGGAGATGAACTGCGATGATCCCACAGTATCGAACGTTCCCGATCCGCCATCGGTGGGCAGCGTGCCGACATCGACTTTGACACCGGTCAACTGTTCGATGGTGTTGCGATACTCACGCCGGTTCAGTCGTCGCATCGTGATCTTGCCACCGGAATCGGACAGAACTTGCCGCGCGGCGACCATGGTTTGAGCGAGGTCATCCAGGAAGTCTGCCTTCTCAGTGTTTCCTGGCTGCTCGGAATCCTCCGGCGGCATTTCACCAGAGTTCAGTGCGTTGAGCACCTTCTGCCAGAGTTCTGCTTGTTCAAGTGTGGTGATTTGAAAAGGCAGTGTTTCGAGATCAACTTTGCCTTCCCGTGTGTCGGAGTCGTGACAATCGAGGCAGTTTGCTTTGAAGAAGGCTTGGTGTTTCTCGGGGAAGTGTGATTCGGGTGGATTTGCACTCGCAACTGAACACAAGCATACGATCACAATGGCGATCAAGCTGTGCTTGGTCCACGCGGAACACGACCAGTCGCGAAGCGACGAAGGCATGTAGCTGCGGGCGCAAGCCCGCAGACCACCGTCATGCCATGACTTCAAGCCGCGAAGCGGCGCCAGCAGGGTAGATTTATCCAGTGTGCTCATTTTCAAACAAATATTTCAACCGATATTCAACGTTATGACGTTCCAGGAATTCGATGTACTCTTCCTGAAATGTCTTGGTTTTGTGATGTTCTTTTTGGTTCCGGATACATTTCCGAGCCGGTTCGATTCGGTCGTAGCTAACGGTGAACGCCCCAAATCCCTTTTGCCATTTGAAATTCGCGACCTGTACTTCTTCGGTCAACCATTTCGATGAACCCGCTTTGACATCGCGTATCACATCTGACACTGCGAGCGATGGAGACAACCCCGCCAGTATATGGACGTGATCTTCAACGCCACCGATCTCGATCATGTGGCCCTTTAATCCACGCAGTGTTCCGCCAATGTATTCGTAGAGTCGCTCTTGCACTTGTTCCGTAATCGTCGGTTTGCGATATTTCGTCGCGAAGACAATGTGGTAGGTCAGACGTGTAAAACTGCCCATCGTTCATTGCCTTCTGCTGTCACCGCTTCGCGGCTGAGTTGGAGTTTGGTTCTCGGTGCCTGCGGGCTATCGCCCGCAGCTATGTGCTGTCGTCGCTTCGCGACTTTCAGGCCTTTGTGTCCCCATTCCCCTGTCAAATCAACCCTGCAGCTCCTTCACGATGCCCGTACTATCACCGTGTCGTTCAGCGTTGATGCCGAGGCCATGCAGCATTGTTAGCCATACATTGCACAGCGGCGTGTCCTTCGGCAGGACGAGATGCTCGCCCATTTTCAGGTTGGCTCCGCCGCCGGTGAGGATGGTCGGGCAATTGGTCAGGTAGTGGATCGAACTGATGTTTGAGCCGAAGGCCACGGCGGTGTGGTCGAAGAGGCTTGACCCGTCCGCTTCTTTCGTGGCCTTGAGTTTGTCGATCAGGCGGGCGAGCAGTCCACTGTGGGTCCTGTCGCGCACCTTCGACGCCTCCATGCGTTCGCCCGGTGAGTAATGGCTCACGTTGTGAGCACTGGGTTTGAGATCAAGACTTTGCAAAAGGCTCTGGCCGGGCATGCGATAGCTCAGCGCGCGGGTGCTGTCCGTCTGCAACGCAGCAACAATCAGATCCTGCATTATCTCGATCTCGGCCTTCCCTTTCAGGCCGAGTTCCGGTTCGTCGAGCGGAGGCTTCGCCTTCGGGACGTCTAGCCAGGCTTCATCCTTCTTCAGACGTGTCTCGATGTCGCGGATGCCCTGGAAGTATTCGTCGAGCTTATCGGTGTCGGTTTTCGTCAGACCGCGCTGCACGCGGCGAGCATCCGTGAGGACTGCGTCCAGGACGCTGCGGTTCTCGGCGATAGCGGCCTGGCGTTGTTCCAGGGGCATGTCATCCGGCGAGAAGAGCTTGTGGAAAACCTGAGCGGGGTCATCCTGGCCGGCGACTGGTTTGCCGCGCTGATCCCACGAGAGCGAGAGACCAGGACCGTGTCCTTCCAGGCTGGATCCGTTGAGCTGAATCGAGGAGAAGCGAGTGTCCTTCCCCAGATGCTTTGCGATGACCTGGTCGGCTGAGATGCTGTTGGCCATGTTCTGGCCTGGCACGGAATAGCGATTCGCTCCCGTCAGCCAGAAGGTGCTACCCCAGTGAGCTTCATTGCTGAACTGATTCGAGCAACCCTGCACCACGGTGATATCGGACTGGTGACGAGCCAGCGGTGAGAGTCCCGCAGAGAGTTCGTAGTCGCTGCCAGTCCGGGTCGGATCAGGAAACCAACTCTCTTTGGTCACGCCGAAGCCGATGCTTAGAAAGACGGCGCGTTTGGACGGACC
>CAYQMZ010000121.1:0-13183 GCA_964418725.1 uncultured Pirellulaceae bacterium | reverse complement strand
ACCTTGTCCTGGTCTTCGGTGCCGGACGAGTCGGTGAGCTTGGCTTCGAGCTCGGCGAGTCGAGCCCGGGCGGCCTGCATGCGGGCATCGCCCGACATGGCTTCTTCGAGGACGGTGCCTTGGGGGTCGTCGGCGAGGTCCTGAGGCAGGTAGCCGATCTGCATGTCGTTGGGTCGGTGGACGGCGCCCTCGTCGGGATCGGTCTCGCCCAACAAGATGTTGATGAGCGTGGTCTTTCCGTTGCCATTGCCGCCAACGAGGGCCACCCGGCGACCGGGACGTAGCTCGAGCGTGACGTCGCGAAACAGCGTGCGTCCACCGAACGATTTGGAGAGCCCTGACGCCGTCAACATCGCAGCGCAGGGTAGTGGGGCCAGGAGCGTCGAAGACCCAGGTCGTTCAGGCCCCTTCGTCGGGAGCAGCTCCGGAGGTAGCGTGTGCGGCTTCCTCCATGGCTCGACGCAGTGCCTGCTGGAGGACACCGGCAACCAGCAACAGATCTCGGGCCTGCGCGGGCTCGTCACGACGGGCGGCGCCGGCGACGCTGGCCTCGAGTGCCGTTGCCGCATCTTCTCGGGTCGTCACGAGCATGGCGATGCCCATCGCGATCGTGCGCTCTGAGCGGTGCAGCAGGTCGTCATCGACGGTGGCGTCGGCGGATCCATCCGATTTGGCAATGAGCCCGGAGAGCTCGTCGACGATCAGCCCGAGCGCGGCGAGCGCCTGCTGGGCGGGATTGTCGGCTGCGTCGGGTGACTCGCTCACGACGGCGAGAGTACCGTCGTGGCATGCCGGAGTACCCCGACGTGATCAACTACCTCGAGGCGCTCGACCGTCACGTGGTTGGGCACCCGATCGAGAAGATCCGCATCACGGGCATCTCGGTGCTCAAGAGCTTCGACCCGCCGATCAACGCGCTCGAAGGAATGGCGCCCACTGGAACCCGTCGTTTGGGCAAGCGGTTGATCCTGACCTTCGACGACGACCTCTTCTTGGTGATCCACCTCATGGTCGCCGGACGCCTCTACTGGCGCGAGGCCGGCAAGAAGGGCGGCAAGACCCAGCTCGCGGCGTTCGACTTCGAGCACGGCACCTTGCAGCTGACCGAGGTCGCAAGCAAGAAGCGGGCCTCGATCTGGGTGGTGCGCGGCGAGGAACAACTGCTCAAGGACCACGACCGCGGCGGGCTGGAACCGCTCGAGATCGACTTGGCGACCTTCTCGGCGCGGCTGACCGAACAGAACCGCACCCTCAAGCGGGCGTTGACGATGCCAGCGATCTTCAGCGGCATCGGCAACGCTTACAGCGACGAGATCTTGCTCCGGGCCCAGCTGACGCCGGTGCGCCGGACGGGGCAGCTCAAGGACGATGAGCTCGCTCGGTTATTCGAAGCAGTCCAGGAGACGCTGGTCGAATTCGCGGATCGGATCCGGGCCGAAGTCGGCGACGGCTTCCCGACCAAGGTGACCGCGTTTCGACCTGACATGGCCGTGCATGGCAAATACAACGAGCCGTGCCCGGTGTGCAGCTCGCCAGTGCAACGCATCGTGTATGCATCGAACGAGGTCAACTACTGCGCTACTTGTCAGAACGGCGGCAAGCGGTTGGCCGCCCGATCGCTGTCCCGATTGTTAAAGGACGATTGGCCAAAGACCATCGAAGAACTCGATGGCGTCGAATGAGCTTCTACGTCGACGCACTGCCGCCGCCTTGCGGCACCAGGCCAACGGACGGCTCGTATGAATGAGCGTTGGCTGGTCGTCGGTGCCGGTTCGGCAGGGTGCGTAATTGCTAACCGGCTTAGTGCCGACTCGGACCGCACGGTGGTGCTGGTCGATGACGGACCTGCCCTGTCCCCCGGCGCAGTTCCGGATGGAATCGCCGGCCCGAGCTTCTTCCAAACAACTCTCTGTGGAGAATTAGTTCTGGGAGGATTCTAGATGGTTACATTTTGGATCAGCACTCACAAAGAAGCTGATGCCAATCACCTTCCACTCTGGAGGGTCAGATCAGACATGCACCATCGAGCGCTAAAACCTCTTCTTGATGTACTCTTGGGTTTCGCTGGCGCTCAGCTCCGCTGTAGCGGCCCCGGTTCGAACATAGAATCTTTCTGCGTTTCCGTCTTTCACAAAAACTGCCGAGTTCGCTGCCCAGCAATCTACGACCAGAACTCTAAGATCGTCACGGTCTTCGAAGCGACTATGTATGTACATAGCATGTTTGTTTCCTACTCTGGCCGTAAGCAGATTTGTTAAGTGCAGGTGCAGCTTATCCTCGTTAGGAAATTTGTCGGCTCCTATACCAATGGTCTCACCATCGTCGGCAACGCCAATGATTAAGGTGCCACCCCTTGCGTTCAAGAACCCAGCGATAGTTTTTAGGCACGCAAGCTCCATTTTCGGATCTTGATCACCAGTATGGAGGTTGACTCTCAAGGTCGACTTGAACTCAGTGTGTAAGCCTTCGCCTTGCTCGATCATAGTCTCAATGTCTAAATTCTCAGGTGCGCCGTCGCTAGCCTCCCCCCTGAGTGTGTCGTAGGCGTCTGCAATAAGACTTGCCATACGTTCGCGACGAGCTGCGAGAAAATCATGGTAAGGCATCGACTCCCAGCCATCAGGAAGAGCGTGCCATCGATATTGCTTGATCAAATCTTCTCTACCGACCCTTTTACTCATCTCTGGAAGATAGACACTAGGGTCCTTCGAGCTGATTTCGTTGTTGTCACCCCACTCCAAGAGGGTGTAGTTAGCTATCTGATTCGCGTCGCGCTGATCGGTAATTCCGAGACCCTTTAGATGCTCCTTGGGAAACAGGTGATGGCGTTCTGCCGCAGATCGAGTTGAATGTACGGATGGATCCAATAGCACCTCTATTTTCTGATCAGAGAAGAGAGCTCTCGCCTCAGCTAGGACCTGCGCAGAATAAAATGCGAAGAGCGAAGGACTGCGTGGCGAAGAGGTTGCAAGATCGTTCGGCAACCCTATCGACCAGAAATCGTCAGTCAGCTCTGTTTCACAGACCTGATCCAGGCTGCGAGCGAATCCGTCAGCGTCTTCTACGCCTCGCAATCGAGCAAGGTCAAATTCCAGATTGGATTCTGGTGATCCCGTGTATCGTCCCGTCAGACTACACATAAAGAACCATCTTGCGATTAGTCGCCGCAACACATTTGGCTGTACGTCGTACTCGTTGCGCCCAATCAAATAGAATGCGTAAGAGAAAAGCAGGTTGTTGCTCGAAGATATCACGCGACCGCCCAAAAACCCTGCAGAGTGAATAGCAAGGAAAAAGTCGTGCCATGCTGACAAATCTAGCACCTTCTTTTGGGCTGACATCAGTACGGAAAACTGTTCTTTCCTACGTTGATCGCTGAAGTCACCGGAGTCGAGATCTTTGCCGCGCAATATCGAGTACACGTATTGCAGCCTCGCGCGCCTGAATCCAATGGCTATAGAAACCCTAAGCAGTTGATCTGGATCCGGCTTAATGTAGTGATTGTAGGGTGATGCTTTTGCGTCCGTCGGCAAACGCGAGCGCATACAGAATTCTTCCAACTCCTTCCGGCCTTCGTCCCAGAAAACTGACATTAACGTTAATATAAAGTCGGCTTGATTGAGGGATTTCCCTTTGCTGTTGATGCGTACAAATATTTCGGCGACTTGCTCTTCGTTGACGTTTTTTGAAAGCTCCAGCGCAGTGAACGGAAACTTAAGCAGGTTATAGAGTCGAGTGATTGATTCCTCAACCTGCTTCTGCTCCACAGGCGAAACTTCGCGAGATTGCCTAAGACTCGCTAGATAATCGCCGACGATCCCAAACAAACTGGCGTCCGCTGCCCAAAGGGTTGAGATGTTCGAAATAAACGCCTTGTCTCTCCTGACCGCCGCATCGGCGACTGCGAATTCTTCGCTAATTGGATTGAAGCCGATCTGTATCGCTTCCGGCTTTCCATCCGATCGAAGCACAGGTATGCCTCTTGTGACCGCGTACAAAGAAGTAAGACGCTGCTGACCATCCACGATCAAGAGGTCAGGCACTTTTTGCTTCTGATCAGTGCCTATTTGTTTGACATGTTCACTTTCAGCACCAAACCCGTTCTGCCACAGCAAAAAATAGCCGACTGGGTAGCCTCTATACATGGAATCAAAGAGGTCGCGCACCTTCGTATTCTTCCATACGAATGGGCGTTGTATATCCGGAAGACCAATTTGTCCGAGCTCGATGAATTTGACTAATGAGTCGAGATCGTAGTTGACCTGCTTGAAAAGTGTATCGCTCAAGTTGACGTGTCCGGTGCGTTGATTTCTATCCCCGTCACAGGCGAGTACTGGATGCTGCTGTCATCCCGATAACTGCCATATGCGAGAGGTATTTCTGAATGACCAAGCTTGGCTAGGAAGATGCATCGCCCCTCGCATAGTAGAGGGATAATCCTCCCACTTTAAGCTGACTTTAGAAACGACGGTCATGCCGCGAAGGCCAAATATTTCTTTGGGGCGATGTATCCAGTGCCTGTACTCGGCCGTTCTTGATTTTACGCCCAGAGCCAGAGCATTGCGTAAGCCCCAGAATTTTCGTTTGATTCGAACAGATACTGCTTAAGCCAGTCGTAACGAACCGTGTGGTTGAATCGATCGGCTGCGCCAATCATGCCTGCTATGTGCTGCGAAGCTAGAGAGCAGAAAAGATGTGTCACAGGGGGGCCTGTTCGCTGGTCATGGCGCGGCCTATGCTCTACATCCCAATAGCGGAGGCCAACTCCTCTGGCGCAACGGCCCTCTCGCTACTGGGGCGCATGACATCGTGTGAAAGCGCTGATTTTTCTTCCAGAAGTTTAGCAAGCGTTTCCTCTACAGTGCCTTCCACCGTGGGGTAGTGCACATACACCGTCGACGCCTGTCCTCGTCGGTGGGCGCGATCAGTAGCTTGTGCCTCCTTCGCCGGGTTCCATGGTCGAGTGTAGTGAATAATATGGTTAGCCTCTGTCAGATTCAGCCCATAACCAGCCACACCGGGGTTGAGGATCAGCGCGGCGAAGCCGCTCGATTCCTTAAAACTGCCAATGAGCAAGTCCCTTTGGTCGCTGTTGTCGCCATTCACGATTGGCGCATGTGTGCCAAAGCGCTGAGCGATCGCTGCCTGAAGGACTCGCTGCACCTTCTTCCACTGCGTGAACACCAGCACTTTTTCACGGCTCGCAAATACTTCGTCAAGTATTTCCATAGTGGCTTCCAACTTGGGACAACTCACTGGGTTAAGCTCAGGTGCTGCGCTATCGTCTCCCGAAACAGCATGAGGATGCGCGCATATCATCAACAGCCTTGTTATGGCCGCCAGAACAACCCCGCGTCCTCCCGCTTTGGCATCGGCTAGTGCTTGTGAATAAAGAACTTGTTGTTCGTCGCTCAAAGGCACCATCACAGGGGGCAACAGCCGCTTCTCGGGCAGGTCAAACGAAGCTTCAGACTTGAGACGCCTGAGAAAATGCGGATCTAGCTCTTCCAGCAACTCTGCAATCAAAGCTTCTCTCCCATCTTCAGGCCCATTCGCAATCGGACGCTCATACTGATTCCGAAAGTCTTTCCAGCTTCCGAGCAGCCCTGGCCGCACAAAGTCCATGATGCACCAAAACTCAATAAGCCCGTTCTCTACGGGTGTACCCGTTAGAGCTAGTGGCACCTTGGCTTTCAGCGCCTTCAGCGCTGATGTTCTGGCCGCTGTCGGATTCTTAACAAACTGAGCTTCGTCTGCGACAACCACCTGCCAATCAATAGAGGCCAACAGAGCTTGGTCGTAACGGGCCGTATCGTAGGAAGTAAGGACCACATCGCATCCACGTAGCTGATGAACAATGCTAGTTCGTGTCGGCCCGGTGTAATCAACAACCCGCGATATCGCTGGCGCGAACTTTCTTAGCTCAGACTTCCAGTTTGTAATGAGGCTCTTCGGCAAAACGATCAAAGAGGGTGACAGTTGATTTTGCTCATACATCCGACAAAGCAAAGCAATCACTTGCGCTGTTTTTCCAACGCCCATCTCGTCCGCTAGTAGACCGCCCAGCGAATTTTCTTCTAAGTAACACAGCCAACTGAAGCCCCGAGTCTGATGCGCATCAAGCTCGGCATTCAAAGAGGTTGGAGGAGGAACCTGCGGGAGCCTGTCCAGCACCAGTGCTTCCATGTCATTAAATGAGTCAGGAAGTTTTGTAACGAACTCCAGAGCCTCGACGTTCGGAATCACATCCAAGACGATTCGAGCGTTAAGGCGCCCATACTTGGCCTGGGCTTCCTCAAGCTTGGCCACTGTCTGCTGTACCGCGTCTTCGACACCTGAATCTACCTCTATCCAGGAATCCCCATGTTTGGCGAAGGCCTCTCCAGAGGCTTTCGCCTCCTTAATGCTCCGCTCAAGTTCTTCGTTAGACCAATCAGGCGTTCGGCTGTCGTCATGTAGATTCGCATTGGAGCGACCATGACTAAACTCCAACCAACCCCGTGGTGATTCGGAGATGTGGACATAGGGACGACTGTTATAGACCTGGGTCGTGAAGCCACGAACGCGCTTCGAGAAGTCGCTCAAGTCGATGTCTTCGTGCAGGAATTTTTCCGGGCTAGAAAGAAACTCGGGTACGGCTTGACCGGACAGCCGACGATTGCGCGCAATCGTTTCGATGGCAGGTTTTGCTTTATCGGAAGTGATACCCCTAACAGTCGTGCCATCCGCTCTCTTGGCTTGAGGGAAGGGCAGCGCCTTACCAGCTCGAGAAATCAAAGACTGCTCCGAGAACTCGCCCTTACGAGCGCCGAGAAGCAGGTCCCCGTCCTCCTCTGTCATGGTCAACTCAACGTCGTGGACCACTGGCCAGTTGATTTCGTTAAGATACGGATCGATCGTTGCTTTAGCGCTTTCTGCCAATTCAATGCACCGCGCCAGAAAGAGCCGATGCTCGGCATTGGAGACTGGGTGCTCCGGCGGCTGCGAAACAGCGCTCCAAAGTTGCCAGATTGTGTCTGGCATGAGTAGAGTTTTTCCTCCAGTCTCTTGAAGAATCGGGCCTTGCGCATCGCCCAAATCAAACATACCGATCGCCGGATGCCGGACCTCCAGACTTAGATCGAGAGTTCCCGCAGCAAACGTTCCCGTCGACGTTAGTCTCGCCGTCAACTGGCTATCTGGAAGCGGCAGGCCCAACAGGTAAGCACAGTGCGCTGGTAACCTGGGGAGCGTATCCAGCGGGACATACCATCCACTGCTCGAATCACCAAAGAGAAAACCTTCCGCCCACAGATCCTCGACTGACGCTAGCGCTGCCTGCTCACCGTGGCTCAAGCTCATCTGGTTATGTTTTGAAAGCGGTAGATTTAGCGTAAAGTCGGTATCGATAAAATACCCGCTACTCTCCAATCGCGTTTGTACAATCATCCTCACCTCATACTTCCGACCATTCGCCGAAGCACGCCCACGTTCGCCGACTGCCAACCTGCGTTATGCAATATTCTGTAACCTTCCTCATTGCGCGAACGGCGCAACAAACGATCTCTATCCTTGTAGTGCGCCAGCGGCTCATTTCTTCGGCTAACTAATCGCGAATGTTCTGACTCTGGATAGACGTAAGCGGCGTTACCCTTCTCGCTAAACTCTACAATGGCTAGCGGAGGCATATGCAATAGTATCGCCTCCCCCCTCGCCACAGGGGTCGCCCGGATTATGTGTTCCGAGAAGTGCTCTCTCCAAAATTCAAAACGGCCATGGGGGTCATTGGCCTCTCGAAAAAAGTCCTCCATCTTCAAGAGCGCAAGCCATCGGAGTATCGCGGCTACAACCCCAGGACGGATATCGTCAATACGCCTCCAAGCACCTGTTAGTCTCTTGCGGGACGGCTGACCGAGCTTATCGAACAACCAGTCGAGAACTTCCTTACGCCATCTGTGCCCACTCTCAAGCGTGCCGATATAGTTCGCCGCAAAGCTCTCCAGCAGATGCGTATTGCCCTCTGATAGCTGAATAACCCAATCAAGAAGCTCAGATTCATGCAGAGCCAAGGTGGTCGCGCTGCCGGATTGCAGCAGTTGCACTCGCACCAGGCGCGTAAGGGCCGCGCTTACTCCCCAGCCGGGGAAAGCAACATCGATATCTGAGCACCATCGATCGTATTTCATACCGCTGCTTTCGAGGTCGGCTAACAGTCTCGCAGGCAAATCGCTGCCCACCAGCAGATTGACACAGCGCTCCAAGTGCTCCGGTGGTACACCAAGCGCACCTGCGTGTCCGCTTTCCAGCGCGTCGCGCACCAGAGCTGGCAGAATTTTCTGCTCTCCGGTAGAAACCAACAAACGTGCGGCTCGTAACGCAATTTTTGGGTTATTCAGCAGGCCGGAAAGACCTATCACCTTTCTTTCAAGGACATCCGCAGCTGGCAGCAAAGCAATGTCTGGCAATATTGCAATCTGTCGAGTGGCTAAAGCTGGGAGCAGTTCCCCAAGCTGTGACTCCGGCGTGATCGTTAAAAGAGCCGCCAGATCTTTAAGCTCCTGATCGCCGGGTACAAGATCGATCCAATGTTCGCCTGAATGCTTCTTCTTGACCTCAATAGAAACGGTGTTGAGAGACACAGGCGAGAAGTCCGCAAGGCTATTCCGCCGCATCTTCAGCGCTCTCTTGAGTAGCTGTGGCGTTCAAAAGTTTTCCTAGGAGCTCAAGCAGGTTCGAGCGGATTTCTTGGTCGTCTAGAACCAGACGCAACTCAACCCGCCGCATCCGCTCGTAGCACTCCTTTTCGCTCAAGGTCTCGCAATCCTGTGGAGGCTCTGTAAAGGCAGCACCGGACGCAACGGAACGATCCCTAATGTCTGCCTTATCCAGATCCGAAAACCCGTGATCACTCGCCATAAACAAGAGTACGTTTTCAGCTCTCTGCGCTGACAGGCCGAGATTCACTAGATACGGATCCTCACCAGTCGCAGTCCGCGGATCGGTGTGGCCTCTTACTTCGATCTTTACTCGTCGCCAAATCGCTGATTGGTTACGTAGCTTACCAAGAACCAATGGGACAACGTCTCTTAGAAGCGTCTGCCCTTCAGGTTTGAGCTGCTTGCTCGCGTTGTCGAACAAGAGCCTGTCAGGTAGCTCAATAACACCCGTATCGCAGTCGAGCCTGAGACCTTTGCCAAGCAGCTCTTGATCCGCACAGAGTTGATCCAGCGCACGCTTCCAACCCTGGAGTTCTGCAACTGGCTCGCTAATCCTGTCTCTTAACTTTTCGATCTGGGTATCTTTTAGAGCGGTTACAAAAATGAACACGAGCAACACGCCGGCTATTAGGTCGCTATAGCTCGCCCAGGAGTCTCCACCTATCGCTTCAGGACCGGTGCCAGAGGGACGCCCTGACGATCGCGAAAAGCGCTTTGGGTCTAGCGGAACCATGACTTCTTCTTCTCTTCTTCTCGAGATATGAGCGCATCCTTGCCTTGCCCGACCTTCAGCAAAACGTCTGCAAGAGCCCGCGTTCGCTCGTCTAAGCTGGCATCAAGCGACTCAATGCGAAGCACAATTCCTTTCAAGCTCTCGTCTAGGTCGGTATTGGTGCGGCCGAGTGCCGCGATTGAACCCGGAACGGGAGCGAGTGTTTCGCCAACCAGTTTGCCGAGACCAGAAATCGCTGGCTCTAACGACTGAGCACCTTCCGCAATGCGCCCAAGACCCTCAAGCATCTCTGCCAGCGCAGGTGCAAAGCGATCGATCGTTTCGTTGCTATCATGAACGGTGCCATTCAACCGAGATATTGACTCGCCTAAAGCTTGATCTATCTGGCCAAGCGCGGAAGCGAGATCGTTGCTCAATCCTTCGCCAAAGCCCTTCATTGCTTCGTTGATTTCTGAAATTGCGGCCTCGACTAGTTCTTGCTGGCTTTCCATATTTCTATGAGCAGACAACAGCGTATCCGACAGGCTCTCCATAGTCGTAACGGCCGTTGTCTGGGCTTCTGAGAGAATTTCCGATGTCGATTTAATACTACTGCTTGCACTCGATAGCTCTGAGGTTGCCGGGCCGAACAGGTTGCCTGCCAACGTTATTTCGGTCGATGCTTTCTCTACAGAAGCTGCAGTATCTTGCAGCATGGAGTGAATTGCCTGCTGGGCGTCATTGGAAGCTTGAAAGGCTTCGTTTGCAGACTGTAAAAGCAGACCTAACGACTGTTGAGATTCAGTGGTCGCCGCGATCGCGCTGGAGAGTTCCGATACGTGCGCTGCTACGCCCTCATTGAGGGTCTTGCTCAAAGTATTGACGAGTTCTTCAGAAACGACACTCGACGTCGAGGAAGCGGAATCACGAATTTCTTGCAAACCGTCTGCCAGGACATTTTGGAGGTCAGCGGAAACGCTCTCCAATGCAGTAGCGATCGTTCCCGTCGAACGAATTTGCTCTTTCAGCGAAAGAGCACTGACCTCGTCAGGCGAAAGCCAAGGATAAAACTTATGTACAAAGCCATCGATCGAGTGTTCGTGATACTCAGCGCGCCCCTCGATCAGCCTTGCGAATAGAACGAAAATTACGGAGAAGACGATACCGAGCAATGAGGTTCGGAAGGCGAGTGAAAGGCTGGCTGTTAGCAGATTGATTCGACCATCGGTGTCGTCTTGCGCAAGCTCTTGCACTTGCGAGAGCGCCAGGGTAAGGCCAAAAAAGGTTCCCAGAATACCGAACGCAAGAAATATCCCTGGTATCGACCCCAACAGGGTTCGCCTGGCACCGGGTGGTATGAGCGGGTTCTCCAAAAAGGTGCTGGCGAACCGCATGGGGGATTGATGGTAGTCATTCTTCGAATCATTCCATCCACGCAAGAAAGATTTGAGGTTGGGTTCGAAAATCGTTCCGTCGAGCGCTCGACTTACAGCTTCACGTCTTTTTGCGTCGGCATCGGACGACTCAGCGCCAGAGTCCAGGGATGCAGCCGATCGCAGCTTTCTACCGGCCAGCACGGCACGCAGAAGCCGGAAACCCAGAGGAATATGAACCAAGCAAAATAAGATTAGAGCAATCCCGGTCAGGCTAGCCAAGCCAATCTGTGTTGCTTTGTCGTCCGTGATTACGAGCTCGAGCCAGTCTGGAAGCACTTGCACTCCATGCAAACAATTAATGGTAAGGAAGTTGGCAACTATATCTCAGAAGCGTGCGGAGGATTAGGATATCGCTGTAAAGGAACGAATAGAAAACCCGAAATCCCTACTAGAGATAACTGCCCAGCGCACAGCCAAAAAGGCGGATTTCACAAAATGCTGCTGTCGGTGGCCTCGCGTGCCACGGCACCGATAGCTGCAGACCAAAGCCAGGCTGGGAATCCACAGCATCAGCCAATGCGATCGATCCAATCGAATTTGATCAGGGAGGGGGTCTAAGAATCAGAATGCAGGACAAACTTGGGGCGATCGCTGGCCTTGCCAGGCTCTGCGGCGCCAGCTCGCCTTAACCCCCTCCGGCGGCGGCGCCGCGATTTTTCTGAGTAGCTAAGCGACTTGCCAGCACACGAACAGAAAACTAGTAGCTGATAACTGGTGGCCGTGCCGCCCGCCGTGCGTTCTTTGAAAAAGACACCCAAGGCCTGGCCAAACCACCCTTCCGGCGTCGTTGGCGGCAATCGGAATAAGTACCAGAAATCCGCTGATCGACCTCCGCAGCTGCATAGATTACCTGATGCCGCATAGACCAGCCTTCAGGCAAACGACCGACCGACCGTCGAGGTGGCGCGCAAAATCTCGGCTGATCGACTTGAGGCACATCAGGGCGCGCCAGGTTTTTCTTCCATTCTTCTGGATCAAACAGCCAAGTTTTACCGCCGACCTGCAAATCTACTCGTCGACTGTTTCTTCTTCCCAAAACTTTTCTCCGCCCAAAAAAAAACCTGCCATAGGCAGGTCGGTTTAGACACAACTGCAGTGCTGTATCGGCTCTCGTCGAATTTACGAAACCGCCGACGATCCTTGTGATGTTGGAACGCGGCTTGCCTCGACGGGAAGAACATTAAAACACCCTGCAAGGCGGGTCAACACGCTACTTCAATCAATGCTCGCTAACAAACCTGCCGGAGTCCCCATCGCCAGCGACTCACAGGCGCGGAGCATCTCCATCACGCGGGCGGGGCAAGTTGCTCAACAGCATTCTAAACACCACCTTCTGAAACTCCGCCTGCAGCTCCTTGCTGTTCAGATACTGCATCATCTGATTCTGATGCGCCTCGCTGCTGCCCATAACCGCATCATCCATAGCCCCTGCAAAGTCGCCCAAGAGAGCCTGCTCTGCGGAGTTATTCGCGATCTGGTGCATCACCGTTTCATTTTCACTGACCTTGTCACGGATCGTGTAGGCGTAATTGATCAGATCCGCATTAGTGAGCCCGTCAGTAACAAACAGCTCGTTCAGTCGCGTGATGATCTGCGACAACCACTCTTCTTCCTTATCGCGGGCCTTTCCCGTTCCAATGGCATCACCGGGACTAAGACCTGTATCCGCGCCGTCCCTCACCATCAATAGGTTCTGCTGCTTGATCTTCGACAGGCGATAGTGGCTCAGCTCCACAGAGCTTAAATCGATGGGGTCACCCTCTTCCGTACCCTCGCGCAGCAAAGGCGCCAGGTGTCGTGCATAAAGGCTCAGTTTCTCCAAATCATGGCTGTCGTAGTCGACGATCTGTGACATAAACTCGTAGTAGCGGGTAAAGGCCACGAGGTCGGCCTTAAACAGTCGCAGCAAATCCAGCTCTACCTTGGCTGCCTTCATGTCGGCTTCGGTGTTGTGAACTGATACGGAGTCGCCCGAGGCTTTTGCACCTTCGTACATGCCTTTACGCTTCGCATAGTCGCTGGTGGCCTGCCGATGCCGACTTTGCCACCGATCCACCGCCGGCTTGCAGATATTACTGATCGCCGCATTGCTTCTGCTCTTTACAAAATAGGCTTCAGCAAACTGCGTCACTTCAGACCACTGGAAGATCCCAGCACTTCTGAGCTTATCGAACAGGTCATGAATCAGATTCGGGTCAGAAACGTCCAGCAAGTCAGCTGTCTGGTAGTACTCCTGAAACGCCGCCAGAATGTCAGCTGGCTCATTGAAGAAGTCGAGCACATACGTCTGCTCCTTGCCGCGATAGGTCCGATTGAGGCGCGACAGGGTTTGCACACAC
>CAYQMZ010000120.1:11617-13198 GCA_964418725.1 uncultured Pirellulaceae bacterium | reverse complement strand
GTACTTCGAGCTGTTTATCGGCGCTAATGCTTCCCTCATCTGGCTGCGAACTTCGCCCGGGCTACTGCACCAGGCTGCTCTGAACGTCGCACTTCTCTCGACGCTTACGACCATCCTTTTCAACGCGAATCCGCTGATGAGGTTCGATGGCTACTACATCCTCTCAGATCTTCTTGAGATCCCGAACCTATCGCCACAAGGACGCAACTACCTCTCCTACCTCGGCAAACGATACATCTATGGTGTGAGTATTGAGTGTCCATTCACCAGATGGGACGAAGGAATCGCAGTACGAGTTTATGGCATCCTGGCCTTCGTGTGGCAGATTCTCATTACCGTTGGCATCGCCATACTGGCGGCAGCGCTGTTGTATGGAGCCGGCCTGGCTCTCGTATTGATTGGAGTCGTGTTTTGGATCGGGATTCCAATCGTCGGTCACACGCGTTATCTGATTTGGGGACAAGATCGCGAGCAACCAAAGAGGTTACGCTTTGCCGCATTGTCATTCGCAACCGTGGGAATCGCTGCGACCCTATGTTCGACGGCACCGTGGCCATTCGCCGTTAAGGCCCCGGCGGTGGTTGCCTTCGCTCCGCCAGGAAAAATACACGCAGGCACCGATGGATTTGTCGACGAGATCTTCGTTCAGACCGGCCAGCCAGTAGTTGCAGACCAATTGATCGCGGTACTCAACAATGTCGAGCTGCAAGCCGAAATACGGCGACTCCGGCTAGTTCTCGCAAGTTCCAAAACTCGAATCCGAATCGCCGGCGCTCGAGAAAATGTGATCGAACAGCAACTCGAATTCGAGACATCACGTGCACTTCAAAAACAACTAGCCGAACGAACAGCTCAGCTTGCCGGATTGGAGGTTCGTGCTCCGCAGGCGGGAACCGTAGTGACTGCCGATACGCGTTCGCTGCAGGGTACGTTCGTTGGCGAAGGCGAAGAACTGATGACCATTGGCGACGAAGGCAGCAAGGAATTCGTCGTTTCGGTGGCTGAAGAGGACGCCGAGCTATTCAATACTCAAATCGGCCAGCGAGTCGACGTACATCTTCGAGGAATCGGACGAAAGCTGTCCCTAGACTTAGTCAAGATCGAGCCCAACGCGTCCACGCAAGTGGATGACATTTCCATTACGGCAGTCGGCGGAGGCAGTATAAACGTTCGCCAAGTTCCCGCGACGTACCGCTCCAATAGCGAGCATCCATGGGAATACGTCTCGCCTCGATTCAAGGCGACGATCCGAATTCCAAGCAGCACGGCGACGGAGCTTCACGCCGGCCAGTTGGCAATGGTCAAACTACACGTATCACGGGGCTCGTTCGGGCAAGAGATTTACCGAGCCGTTGAGTCTTGGGTACGCGGAAAGTGGAAACAGGTTCAGCAGTCGCAGCGCATTGCGTCTCGCCAAGAGCTGACGACCTATTGAAGAGGACTCGATTGCGATGAAGTTTGCTCTTTGAACTATTCGGGGGCCGCAGATCCACGGTTCGCCCACCATGGCAAACTGATACCGCCATCCACGAGCAGCGTCGCCCCAGTCATGTAGTCATTGCCGGGATCAGACAAGAACAA
>CAYQMZ010000120.1:11158-11576 GCA_964418725.1 uncultured Pirellulaceae bacterium | reverse complement strand
CATTTCCTCCGGCGTACCAAGCCTCCCAAGAGGAATTCCGCTGCCAGCCTTTTGCAGCGTTTGCTCGGTCGCAAATTTTCGTTCACCGGGAGTGTCCGTCCAGCCAGGTTGAATCGAGTTGACTCGAATTCGATGTTCCGACAACTCGATTGCGGCCGTCTTTGCCATATGTTCGATCGCCGCTTTGGACATGTTGTACGCCATTGCTTTGGGCACTGGAATAAAAGCATGCGGCGAACTGACAAAGACGAGTACTCCCGCAGACGAAGCGTCACCCGCAGCCCCCTGCTTGATCATTTGCTGCGAGGCACAGTGCAACACATTGAACGCGCCCCACATCGTGACATCCACCGTCCGACGAAAGCCATCCAAGTCCGCTTCGTAGAACGCCTCGCGGTCGCTATACGCAGCATTACTG
>CAYQMZ010000120.1:8868-11102 GCA_964418725.1 uncultured Pirellulaceae bacterium | reverse complement strand
CCCAAATTCGTCCACGCCGGCCGCGACTAAATCTCTCACGGCCTCATGAGAGGAAACGTCTGCCTCAACAGCAATCGCCTGACCTCCATCTGACTGGATCTGACCGACAACCGCTTCAGCTTGCTCCTTGCTTGAACGATAGTTCACAACCACCTTGGCACCAGCTTTCCCGAGTGCCAAAGCAGTGGCTTTGCCAATCCCTAGACTCGCGCCGGTTACCACAGCGACTTTTCCATCAAAGCGTGAAGACATTTGGGGCTCCATGATCAACATTCAAACCGAATCGATCAGTTGAGTTGATTCCGGCATAGACGATCTCAAAACTCAATTTGGATTGACGGCGAACGGTGCAACTCGAGACAATAGGTAAGACGAACGCCGAAGAAGAGCAGTATGAAATCACCAGTACCGGGAGTTTGCTTGAAACTGAGCCAACCCCGTCGCACGAATGTCGACCTGAGTCTGCTGACGGCATTCGCAATCGCAGTCTCGCTCCTAAGCGTCTGGGCATCAGCGTACGCCGAACCGCCAAAAAGCGAAAGAAGGTACGACCAGGGTCCACTCAAGCACAATGAGTTCCGCAAGGACGCCGAAGACGCGATCCCGGGTCGTGCGAAAACGATGGCTCGGGTGATGTACTCGTATCGGACCCAGATTGAGCGCAAGGGACCGGAACGCTTTCAAGTTCAGCTTACCTCGCTGGACGCGTATTCCGTTTTTCTACCCAAGGAGTCCTGGTGGAGCTATCGAAATAGCATTGCACTACTGGACCATGAGCAAGGCCATTTCGACATCGCGGAAATCACCGCACGACGCCTGGAACTGGCGGTTCGACAAGCGATAAAGAAAGGTCAATCCATTGGCGGCTTCGGCAAGACCTTGAAGCAAGCCAACGCCGAATTGTCGAAGAAACTGCAGAGAGTGATCGACATCGCAAATGAACAATCCGTCGAAGAAAATGCCGATTACGACCGCAAAACGTTACACGGCGCGCGTGTTGGAAGCCAAGCAGAATACCGCCGCATACAGAAGCTCACCCTTGAAAAGCTGGCGAAACAACTGGATCGCATATCCCGCAACGATGCCAAATCAGCAAAGTCAAAATAGCGGTACCACGCTGTGCGTTCAACTTTTCGGGTAACGCTTTCAATTCCGGCATCGCGTCGTACCGTATTGCGGCCGTTGGCGGGAATCTGAAGTCGCGACGCCCGTTCCGGTCATCTAAAATGAAGCGTCCCACCAATGAGGCCTGCCTTGAGTCGCTTCCCAAATCCCATCGCCGTACTCATCTGTTCGATCTGGTTGCTTAGCAGTTCGGCGATCGCGCAAGACGAACAGATCACGTTTTTCGAAACGAAGATTCGACCAGTCCTCGTGGAACACTGTTACAAGTGCCATTCCACGGAAGCGAACAAAAAACGAGGTGGTTTGTTCCTTGATTCACGAGACGCGATTCGCAAGGGCGGCGATTCTGGTCCGGGCGTAGTCCCTAGCCAGCCCGATGAGAGCTTGGTCCTGGGTGCCCTGCAGTATGACTCGTTTGAAATGCCTCCGTCCGGAAAGTTAGACGATCAGATCCTCGCCGATTTCGAACGCTGGATTCGAATCGGAGCCCACGACCCTCGAACCGCCAAGGCTGCCGAGCCACCGGTCGAGGCGATCGACATTGAAAGCGGAAAAGAGTTTTGGTCGTTCCAGCCAATAGCCAGCGTCGAGCCACCGAGTGTCGAAAACACCGAATGGCCAGAGTCGGCCATCGACTTGTTCCTGCAGGCCCGACTGGAAGCGGAAGGAATTGAGCACTCCCCGGACGCTGATCGATATACGCTTGTTCGGCGAGTCTTCTTTGCTCTTGTTGGGCTTCCACCAACACCGCAGCAAATCCAAGAGTTCGTCACTGACGAGTCGCCAACTCCAGAGGCAATGGCCAAGCTTGTCGATCGACTCTTGGAATCAAAACACTTCGGAGAACGCTGGGGGCGGCATTGGCTGGACGTCGTGCGATTTGCAGAATCCAGCGGAGGAGGACGCACACTCCTATTCCCCGACGCGTGGCGTTACCGCGACTACGTGATCGACGCTTTCAACGAAGACATGCCGTTCGATCAATTCCTGCGCGAACAGTTGGCCGGTGACTTGCTGCCTGCCTCTGACCGCATGACCCGTTGGCGACAACTTACGGGCACCGGTTTCTTAATGCTTGGTCCTACCAATTACGAATTGCAGGACAAAGA
>CAYQMZ010000120.1:0-8858 GCA_964418725.1 uncultured Pirellulaceae bacterium | reverse complement strand
ACATCGTCGACGAGCAACTCGATACGATCGGCAAGGCGTTCATGGGAATGACGATTGGCTGCGCGCGTTGCCACGACCACAAATTTGACCCTATCCCCATGCGCGACTACTACGCGATGGCTGGGATCCTGAAGAGCACAAAGTGTGTAATCCACTCGAATGTATCGGCTTGGAACAATGTTGATCTCCCTGTTGACGAGGAGTTGGGCCAAGCACTGAAAGTACACCAAGCCAAGCTCGCTGCAGCGGAAAAGGAACTGAAGTCAGCAAACGATGAATTAAAGAAGGCCAAGTCCGAACTTGGTAACAGCGCCGAAGAAATGGCTGGCATCGTCGTGGACGACAGCGAGGCAACGAAAACAGGAAAGTGGAAGAACTCGACCCACGTCACGCCCTACATTGCCGACGGCTACATCCACGACGACGGTGTGAGAAACGCTGAGTACACCGTCAGCTTTCCAGCCAACGTTCCATCAGGGCGTTACGAGGTTCGCATCTTTTACACGGCTGGTGAAAACCGTTCTAGCCGCGTGCCGGTCACAGTCCGACACGCCAACGGCGTCTCACCACACGCGATCGATCAGACGAAGAAACCGAATTCTCCCTCGTGGAAATCGCTGGGAACGTTTGAGTTCCACCCAGCCCCAAATCGGCCCCTAGACGTCATCATTTCCAACAAAGGGGCAGCCCAAGGGGTCGTGATCGCAGACGCCGTTCAGTATTTGCCCGTGGACAGCGAAGACAGAGTCGTCCAAGCACAAGAGCCGTCAACGACAACCGACACCACGAAGGTCGCGGACACGAAGTTGGTTCTCGAGCAACTCGAAAGCCGCATCAAACAACTCGAGTCACGCATTCGAAAACTCAAGTCCAGTGCTCCAATACAGCCGAAAGCAATGGCTCCAATGGACAAGGAACAGATGAGTGACATCCATCTGGCGATTCGTGGTGTTGTCGCGAATCAAGGGCCAGTCGTTCCGCGAGGTGTTCTTCAAGTCGCACTGAACCGTGAACCACACGCCATTCCAAGTGATCAATCGGGGCGTTTGCAATTGGCTGACTGGGTTGTAGATCGATCCAATCCGTTGACGGCACGAGTCGCCGTCAACCGCGTATGGCACTGGCTCTTCGGTGTCGGACTAGTTCGCACCGTCGACAATTTCGGCCACATGGGCGAACGTCCCTCTCACCCGGAACTGCTGGACCATTTGGCGAATACTTTTGTCGAAGACGGCTGGTCCATGAAACGGTTGATTCGCCGCATCATGCTCTCACACACCTACCGACTTTCGTCTCAGGCGAGTTTCAACAACACTCACGCGGGCGATGAAGAAGATCCAGCCAACCGGCTGTTGTGGCGAATGAACCGTCGTCGCCTGGACGCTGAGAGTATCCGCGATTCGATTTTGAGCGTTGCGAGCTCGCTCGATTTGACGATGGGCGGCTCGAACATCAAGAGCGGAACAAAAATCGAGTACGATTACGTTTTCGATTCGCGACGCCGGAGCGTTTATCTCCCCGTCTTCCGAAATACGTTGCCTCAACTGTTCGCAACGTTCGACTTTGCCGACCCCAACATCCAAGGTGGCCGGCGCACTTCCAGCACGATCGCTCCACAAGCACTGCTGTTGATGAACGATCCATTTGTCATCGAACAAACGCGTTCGGCGTCGCAGTCACTGTTGGAATGTGACGAGATCAACGAAGCTCTCCCGTCCATGCTTGATCGACGCATCGAACATTGCTACTTGCAGGTGATCGGTCGTCTTCCGTCCGAGAACGAACGAGAGCTTGCCGCACAGTTCTTGGTCGACGACCAAAACGGTGATCGATACGCCCTGCTGTACCAGACGCTTTTCCAGAGCCTCAAGTTCCGTTACGTCGATTGAGCTCGCTTGCAACAATCCTGTTGCTACTCGTTATCACGGGCTGAACGGTATCGCTAGATCACCCTTCTTCGGCTAACTGCTGCTCGACAATTCGAAGATTTTGCCGAGCATTCTGCTGGTCCGGATCAAGCTTAATCGCCTGCCGAAAAGCCCCAGCAGCCTCAGACAGTCTGCGCTGCTCAAAGAGGCTGATTCCCAGGTTGTTGTAAGCCTCCACAAAATTTGCATCGAGCGAAATCGCCTTTTGAAAATGCTCTGCAGCCGCCTCATATGCCTGTTCATTCATCATCAGCGTGCCCAAATTGAAATGAGCCAGAGAATAATCTGGCGCAAACTCCAGCACCTTTGCGAATGCTTTCTTCGCCGACTCAGTGTCCCCCTTCAACAACAGCGCGCGACCATAATTGATATTGGCTTCAGGGAATTCAGGCCACTTGGATATCGCCTGACGAATCTTGGCGATAGCCTCATCAAGTCGCTGCTCACGCATTAACGCCGCGCCCCAGTGATGGTAAGGCAGCGGATTGTCGGGGCTCAGCTTCACAGCTTTTTGAAAATGAGCCTCCGCCTCCGTCATGTCGCCCAGCAATGCCAAGACGTTTGCGTAATTATCCTGCGCCACGCTGTTGCCCGGCTGAATCTGCAAAACGCGTTGGTAACAAGCTTTTGCCTTGTCGAGCAGCCCTTTGGCTTCGTAGATGTTTCCCAAGTTTTGATTAGCAACAGGATTCAGTGGCGACGTCAACAGTTTCTGCTGCCACCGAGATGCATCCAAAACAGCCTGCTCTTGTTGATTCCGAGTCAACACTTGCAGCAAGACGCTGCCCATCTCGTCAGTTGTCTGATTACCCACCACGATTCTCTTCGGCGGGCTGTTGGGATTCAAAGGATTTCGATCCGAGTTGTCATAGACGAACTCCATTTGAACCGTTGTACCGTGTGGCAACGCGACCGGTTCGGCAAATACGTATTCGTCTTGCCAATTGAAATCCCATTCGTCGATTTGCAGCAGTGTGCGCATCGTGCCATCGGGTAACTTCGCAATGACACGTACCGATTTGCCAACGTAGTGGGCGTGCGGATAGACGCTCAGCAGTTGCACGTCCACCGGCAATAGAATTTCGTCGGAGACGGCATAATCGTCTGCTCCCGCTGGAATATCGATTTCCGGAGCCTCAAGCATTAGCGATACAGGAAACGTCGTCGGCTGTGCGTCGGCAAAATAGAGCCCTACCTTGGGGCGAATCTCCTCGGGCTTGCCGGTCGGAAACATATGCAACTGCAGGAGGATATCCGTGTTGACGTCAAGTCGCCAAGCCGTTCCGGGGTGACCTTCAGATGCAACCTTCCCTGGCGTCCACAACATGGATTGGCCCTGCAGGATTTCGCCTTGCTCGAACTCCATTCCCTCGAAGCCGTTCTGTCCAAGCGATGCTTGCTTTCGTTGTGCCGTCCCTGTTCGATCGATCTGCCCGATAATGTGGTGAACAGCCCGGGGATTGCCAGGCATGATCTCTGCTGTACGGACGTACTTCGTTTCCTGGGTATTTACTGGCAAAACGAAATTCCAAAACACTTCCGGTCCGTCAGCCGCAAGCGAAAATGCCTCCGGCAGTTCGACGATTAGATCCGGCGTACCAAGTTGCCACCCAGTGCGATTAGTTTTGCCGGCTGCCGACTCGACGGCAAAATCTTTCGCTGACGACAGCAGTGCCTGGTTTGATTTCGTAGCGACTCCCGATTTATCCGCCTTCACCCAGTCGGCGATTACTTGAATGGCCTCGGGCGGCATCCGTCGACTATTCTTGAACGGAAAGTCACTCTCGGCGGGGAGCCATGGCGGCATGTATTGGCTCTGCAGAACTTCCACGATTTGCGTTCCGCGTTTCGCGACACTGGCGTAGTCATCCAGCGCAAACGGAGCCGGTCCGTCCTCGTAGTGGCAGTCGCCGCAGTGCTGCTGAACGATGTGCGCAATCTGCTTAAAGCTCTCGTCAGCCGACTGCCTCGACTCCAGCTCTATCCCAGGAGCATGCGTCGCTGGACGTTTCGTCGCAGAAGAATGACCTACGTCACCGCGTCTTTCACGCAGGATTTGGTGGGCCAGATTCGCCGTCAACAGTACGAACAAGAATGCACCGAGAACAACTAGCTGTTTAACAATTTTCACAGCAATCAGCTCTACGCGAACACCGGGACCACACCTAATCCATCAATATAGATCAGACCTTGCAGTTCGCACCCGTCTTGTGGTCGCAAGTATCCGTTTTCCCGGGAATCAAGAGGTGGCTAACCTATATTTAGGCTGGACCGTTACCTTCCGGCGCGATGTCCTTCGCCTTCGGGAGACTCGCCCAAACTCACGTTGAGATGACCGTCTTCGCGATGCACCGCAACTCATCTGCAAACCCGACGCCCGTGACCGACGCCATGGCCGTCGAGAGTTCCCAGTGGAGCCACACAAAATTGTGCTCCGTTCGGGCGTGGTCGAGGTGCATGTTTTTGGCCTGCATTCTTCTAGCCGTGTGGCCACTGAACGCAGAAGAAGGCCTGCGTTCCACATCCACGGCAGCATCAGCGACCTCAGCCTCCGCCAACCCGATCGACGCATTCGTGCGGAAGCGGCAGTTGGAAGAAGGGGTTGCCTGCAATCCAACTGCGTCTCGCAGCAAGCTCATCCGCCGCGTCACCTTAGATCTGACCGGGTTACCGCCGAAGGCTGCTGACGTGGACGCTTTTGTCCGCGACGCGTCCCCCGATGCCTACCCACGACTTGTCGAACGCCTGCTGGCTTCTCCGCACTACGGCGAACGGATGGCACAGTTCTGGTTGGACTTGGCTCGCTACGCTGACTCCGATGGCTACCACGATGACACCAACCGCTCGATGTGGCCGTATCGAGACTACGTCATTCGAGCGTTCAATTCGAACAAGCCTTTCGACGACTTCACGATCGAGCAACTTGCTGGCGATTTGCTTACCAATCCGACTCAGGAGCAACTGGTTGCGACGGCTTTCCATCGGAATGCTCCCACCAGTTCGGAGGACGGAGCGAATCCTGCAGAATACCGGGCTCGCTACGCTGTCGATCGCGTCAATACGACGACGCAAATCTGGCTTGGGCTGACCGTAAAGTGCGCGGAGTGTCACGATCACAAAGCCGACCCAATCACCACCAAGGAATACTACCAGCTATTCGCCTTCTTCAATCAGACTCCAGAGAAGCCTTTGTTCCGAGGGCTCCATGCTCCGCCTTAGATCCCTGTTGCTACAGCAGACCAACAAACGAAGCTCGATCGTTGGAAACAACAAATCGCGATAGCGAAGGTCGCCTACGATAACGAAAGAAATCACCCCGATGTCGCGTCACTCTTTGCAGACTGGACAAAGCGGATCAGTCAATTCCCGCACCTGCAAATCCCGAGTGAGGCGATTGCCTGCGAGTTTCGCTTTGAGGACTCTCACGACACTAAGGAGACGACCAAGAACACCGGTGCCAGGCGTCGGCCTGCAGACATTCGCCGGGAAGCATCAAGGGACTCATCCGGTAGCAAAACCGTCCAGCAAGCTTTGGAGACTCGATTTCCAAACGGCGTTTCCGGATCAGCGATGCGGTTCGACGGACGGACGTGGCTCGATCTGGGGCAGGTCTTTGAGGTTCGGCAAACGTTGCCATTCACCATCGAGTGCTGGATGCGGCCAGAAGCTCCAGGTGGTCCGATCTTTTCACAAATCGACAGCGAGCATGGATCTCGTGGATTTGACGTCAGGGTGTCCGACGGACGAATCGTGGTGCGGCTGGTCGACCAGTGGCCGACACGAGCAGTGCAGGTCGCGACGACCGAGAGACTGCAAACCGACCACTGGTACCACTTGTCCGTCACGTTCAACGGTCAAGCCCAGCCCGGCGGAATCTATGTCGCCATCAATGGCGTGGGGCAAGACCTGAGCATCGACCGACAAGGAGACGTTACCCGAATCCGGAATCAAGCTCCGTTTTTGATCGGCCGCAGTAACACGACAAACCTGCATGGAACGCTGGATGAGATTCGGTTCTACAAATGGGCACTCCCGCAATACGCACTCAAAGAACTGCCGAACCGAGGCCTTCAATCGCTGTTAGCTCAAACGACTTCGGCCAACGACAGCAACAACATAGCTACGCAAACGCTGCGGGACATTTTTCTGTATACAACTCATGCGCCCGCGATCGATGCCAGGCGGGCATTTCATAGCTTAAAGAGGGAACGGGAACTCTTCGAGCAAACCCTGCCTCGGGTTCGCGTTATGCGTGAGGTGACACCGCGCCGTAAAACGAACGTGCTGGTACGTGGTGACTTTCGCAACCTCGGAGAAGCGGTTTCGCCCGGCCCCCCTAGTGTGCTGCCTCCGATGCAAGCAACAGAGGCTGAGCCGAATCGACTGAACCTCGCACATTGGCTCGTGCGTGAAAACAAACAGCATACGGCCAGTGTCATTGCAAATAGACTGTGGGCTCAGTTTTGGGGGCGAGGTATCGTTGCCACGCTAGACGACTTCGGCGTTAACGGTGCGTCACCGAGCCATCCCCGACTGCTCGATTGGCTGCGAGACGAATTGCTGCAAAAGGACTGGGACATCAAGTCACTCGTTCGAACGATTGTTCTGTCTGAGACCTACCGCCGTTCGTCGGCAGCCTCCTCCGCGTCAAGAATCGCCGATCCACAGAATGAGTTGTTAACGCGTGGCCCTCGATATCGGATGTCCGCCGAAGCTGTTCGCGACCAAGCTTTGGCGGTCAGCGGCCTGCTCTCGGACAAAATCGGCGGACCAAGCGTTCGCCCCTATCAACCCGAGGGACTGTGGCGAGCAATGTCCAAGGGAGATGAACAGGACAAGCAATACCAACTTGATCATGACGAGTCACTCTATCGCCGTGGCATCTACACCTTCTGGAAGCGATCCATCCACTACCCCATGTTCGCGATTTTGGATGCCCCCAATCGAGAAGTCTGCACTTCCGAACGTGCCGTCACCAACACACCAACGCAGGCCCTGGTGCTATTGAACGACCCGACGTTTATCGAAGCAGCAAAACATTTCGGGCTACGCATCGCCAACAGCGCGGTGGATTTTCGATCTCGAATTCGGTTTGCTTTTCGCGAAGCCATATCACGAAAGCCAACGGATGAAGAAGTTGAGATCCTTCAACGCATGTACCGTCGGACACGTGAAGAGTTTTCCAATGAACCAAACTCCGCAATCGAACTATTGCAAGTTGGGCAACGCGTGACCGACAGTGCCGAACTTGAAATCACGCAAGAAGCCGCAATCGATCGAGCCACATGGACCATCTTGGCGCAGACGATCCTCACACTCGATGAGGCAATCACCAAAGAATGAAGATCCCCGCCACGCAACTTGAACAAGCGATCACCCGTCGCCATTTCTTCGGTCAGCAAGCGACTGGGATCGGCGCGATGGCATTGGCCTCGCTGTTGAACGCATCGAAATCCGCGTTGGGGCAAACCAACACGGCGAATTCGACGACAGGTCTCCCGGCGACAGCGAAGCGTGTAATCTTCTTGTTTCAGTCTGGTGGACCATCTCAATTTGAAACTCTGGACCACAAGCCCAAGCTGAACAAACTTGACGGCGAACCGATGCCGGCCAATCTGACGAACGGACAACGCTTGGCACAAATCCGCGGCAAGGAACTGAAAATCGTCGGCAGCCGGTATCACTTCAAGCGACATGGCGAATCGGGCGCTGAAATCTCGGAACTGCTCCCGCACACGGCGAAGATGGCCGACGACCTTTGCGTCGTCCGATCGATGCACACCGACGCAATCAACCACGACCCGGCTGTCACGTTTATGCAGACGGGTAGCCCGCAGCCAGGTCGCCCTAGCTTCGGATCGTGGCTTTCCTACGGTCTCGGTTCGGAAAACCAAGAGCTACCAACGTTCGTCGTCTTGCCGTCCGGGATGGACCAAGGTCAACCGCTGCACGCACGTTACTGGGGCAATGGTTTCTTACCCGGCCAGCACCAAGGCACCATGTTTCGGTCTCAGGGTGACCCCATACTTTTTTTCGCAAATCCCCAGGGAATCAGTTCGAACATAAGGCGGCGACAGCTTGACGGACTTGCAGCCCTCAACCAGATTCGATTCGAAGCCGTGGGCGATCCCGAGATCGCGACTCGAATCGCTTCTTTTGAAATGGCTTATCGAATGCAACAATCCGTTCCGGGGCTTATGGACATCTCGGCCGAGACGGCAGAAACCTTGGACATGTACGGCCCAGAGGTGAACACGCCCGGTACCTTTGCCGCGAACTGCTTGATGGCTCGCAGGCTCGCCGAGCGTGATGTTCGATTCATTCAGCTGTACCACCGCGGCTGGGATCAACACACCAACCTGCCAGAAGATATTGCTCATCAATGCAAGTCCACCGATCAACCGTCGGCGGCGTTGATCCGCGACCTGAAACAACGAGGTCTGCTAGAGGACACACTGGTGATTTGGGCGGGAGAGTTCGGGCGAACTCCGATGCTCCAAGCAACTCCCAAAGTTGGCTCGTACGGACGAGATCACCACATGAAATGCTTTTCATTGTGGCTTGCTGGCGGAGGAATCCGCGGCGGCCAAACCATCGGTCGCTCGGACGAATTTGGTTACGACATCGTCGAGAAACCAATTCACGTCCATGATCTCCACGCCACCTTGCTACGTTGCCTGGGGATTGACCACGAGGAGCTCACGTTCCACTTCCAAGGACGGGACTTCCGACTGACAGACGTTGCTGGACGCGCAGTCAACGAATTACTGAACTTCGAAGCCTGAGACGGCCCAACCACGGGACGTGGCTTCAGTTTTGAGACGCGGTTGGAATGACCTTCAGCACGCGACTCGCATAAGGCGGCATCGAAATCTCTGCTGCGTCATTTATCGTTCTATTTGTAAACGCGTCCACCAATCTGCCGCCTTG
>CAYQMZ010000119.1:0-13215 GCA_964418725.1 uncultured Pirellulaceae bacterium | reverse complement strand
CGTTCGCCCAGCCACCAGGTTGCCCGAAGCTCGCAGACAACGCCAGAAAATCTGGAAAGGAGACTCAGGTCAAACGAAATATCTTGATCGCCCTCTATCTGTGCCGCGAGCAAGTCGATGTCGTTAGCGTTGATGATTTCGTTGCCATCAAAGTCTGCAACGCCGTCGAACCCTGTTGGCAACGGCAACACGGACTCAGACAACCAGATTGCACGATACGTGACATCCGTTCCGTTGCTGGCGATTCTTGGCGGGCCCGGTGCTGAACTGAGCATACGTCCGTATTCGATCGTTGTTATGTCCGTAGCCGAATCGGGTCTCCAAAAGTGCCCTGCAAGAGAATCCCCCGTGAAGTCCATTTGAACAGCGAAAGGGGCACCGAAAAGCTGGACGCCATCCTCATCCACACCGTTTATCTTCACCTTGTCCGGATTGAAGATCTGCCCAACACCATATTCTCTATCATGGTCAGCCAACAGCACGGCAGCCCAGCGATCTGGGCCGGTGATACCAACGCCAGCCAACCCCAACCCGGTCAACCGGTTGACGGTGAATTCAGCACGGATTGACCAACGATCTGAGCTTGGCAAAGGTCCAGCGTCCGTCCGTATTTCAATCCCGCCTGGCGAGTTGGTATTAAACGAAAGGCCTCGGTCATCGAAGTGAATTGAACCACTCGACGAGAGCGAACGGTACTCTAACGGATCCAAGTCATCCGTTAAGTCGTCAAACAGAACTTCGCCGAAGCCAGGCATGGCACCTGCCGCCAGGTACAAAATAAGAGCCAGACAAGATTTTCCAAATTGATTCAGTCTCACGAAACCAAACTCCTTCAACACGATTTCTCTGGATGAACAACAGCTGCGGTTTTTTCCCGTTGGCCCACTAATCCGAAATCGAGCTCCCGAATGGGACACCCATTTTTGTCGGTCCCAATTCTGAGGCTCTATACGGATTAGTGGTTGCTGCATCCTGTCCATCTGGCAAGAGAAAAGCGTGGGACGAACAGTGCCTCTCAAGAACTGACATCAAAGCCCGAAGAAGCCGAAATGAACGAAACACGATCGGAAAACGCTCTCGATGAATTGTTAGGCAAGATCGTGGACGAGTATCTGAGTGCGCTTGCCGACGGCAAAAAACCTGACATTAAGGAGTACGAAGACCGCTACCCGGAAGTCGCACCAACGCTGCGTGTTGCCATACCTGCCATTCTGGTAGCCACGGGATCGCACCCCAACGACGGAAACGAAGGCTCGCAGAAGGAGCAGCGCATCGGTGACTTCCGCATACTGAAACAAATTGGTCGCGGTGGAATGGGAATCGTTTATGAAGCCGAACAAATATCGATGGCAAGGAACGTCGCCCTGAAGGTGCTTCCGTTTGCTGGGTTGGTCGACGACCTCAAGATCAAGCGATTCCAAAACGAAGTTCGCGCTGTGGCCGCTTTGGATCACCCCAACATCGTGTCGGTGTATATGGTCGGTCACGACCGAGGCGTGCACTACTACGCGATGCAGCTCATTCGAGGTCAAAATTTGGCGCAAGTTATCTCGTCACTGCGAGCTACGAAACAGAACGGGGACAGTCTTGACGGCGCCGCGCTGACAGAGACGGGGCTTTGGTCATCGTCTCACGCGAATGACGAACCGCTTTCGGCAGGGGTGGGATCTGGCCCCGCGGTTGAAACCGTTCTCGACAACATGGATTCGACGATTCCGCAAGAGTCTGAGCACGACTACTTTCGTAACGTTGCAATTCTTGGCGTTCAAGCAGCCAAGGCACTTCAGCACGCACATGACCAAGGAATCGTGCATCGAGACATCAAGCCGGCGAATCTACTGCTGGACCGTGACGCGAATCTTTATCTGACTGATTTTGGTTTGGCTCGCATCGAAACAGATGCGGGACTCACCATGACAGGCGACCTGATCGGAACACTTCGCTATATGGCTCCAGAACAGGCCCTGGGGCACCGCGTCGGCATCGATCATCGCGCGGACATCTATTCGCTCGCCGCAACGATCTACGAATTGCTGGCACTGCGTCCAGCTTTTGATGCCGAAGACCGACAAAAGCTGCTGAAGCAAATCGCGTTCGAAGATCCGGCGTCGTTACGGAGCGTCGCCCCCAACATCCCCGTCGATCTCGAAACGATCGTACGAAAAGCGATGTCGAAGGACATGGAAGATCGCTATGCCTCCAGCGAGGAGCTGGCCGCTGACTTGCGGTGTTTTCTTGACCATCGCCCCATTAAGGCGAAGCCACCAACGATTGCTCAACACATTTCCAAATGGACGCGTCGAAATCCTCGATTAGTTTGGACTTCGCTTGCCAGTCTTTTGATCGTTACAGCAATTCTCGGTGTCAGCACGCTCCTGATTGCGCAGCAGCGCAACCAAGCTGTTGCAAATGCGGATGCAGCGAAGCACAGCCTGTACATTAGCGATATAACCCAGGCATTCGTCGCTTGGAGTGGAGGCAATTTGCCGCGTACGCAAGAACTGCTGGCGAAGCAAATCCCAGCGGATGGCAGCCCAGACTTACGGGGCGTTGAGTGGTATTACCTGGCCAGTCGAATTCGCGCCAATCGAGGCCGGCGGCTGCTCGCGAAGCAACAGACGTTCTCTGTAAGCCCAACAGCGAAGTCTGTCTGCGCCGACATGGATGATGATCTTGTGTTACTCGATCTCGAAACGTTGGAACGTACTATCCTGGTGAAAGACATAGCCAAAGCAACGGCTTGGATTAAGGGTAGCGCTATCTCTCCCGATGAATCGCACGTGGTCGTTTCCACAGCTGACGGCGTGCGAATCATCGACGTCACTTCCAAAGACAAGGAAAGCATCTTCGTGGATGCACCATGCGATCGTTTCGTCTGCATCTCGCCCAACGGCAGACTAGGTGCACACATGGATGCACAACAAACTCTACACCTGTGGGATCTCAACACGGCAAAGGTCCGTTGGTCTCAAGAGATTCCTCACAACAGGCACCAACTCATCGCGTTGGAATTCTCCCCAGATAGCGAGAAGTTGGCCATCGCCATTCGAAGGCCGAGCAGTGTCGTCATAGCCAACGTGTCGGACGGTTCCAATCGAACGGTTGGTTTCGAACAAGACTTCACTTCACAGATTGAGTTCCTCGACAATGAGTCGCTGCTCATAAGCGGCGGGGGCCGATTTGGAACCCTGTTGGTAGACATCGGAGAGAACGCTAACGCGACGACACAAGATCGTTGGCTTCCACCAACTCGATTCGTTTCTTCGCTAAAGCTGAGCCCAACCCAAGACCGGATCGCGCTTGGAACGGAGTCCAACGCGATCGAAGTCTGGAGCTTGGTAACTCATCAACTCTTGTGGCGGCAATACCGATCGCTGAAGATCACCCAGGTGCGGTTTCTGGACGACACGCGTTTGCTCTACGAATCCGGCGGAGTGGTAGAGACAATCGACATGCGTTCTCGCGACGTCTCTCGACCGGATGTGGAATCGCGATACCCTTGGACGAACAGTTTGGCCATTCGAGGCGAAGAGATTGCAATCTCTGGTCCTAATCACGAAGTCGTTCATTGGAATCCAACAACGGGAGACACGCGAGAACACGACTTCAGCCAATCCGTATCGAAGTCATTCAAGCGTTACAAGGGTGTAATCAATATGGCAAGTCCGCCGGGTAGTTCTCGGCTGGCTTTCACTTCCGCGATGGATCCGACTCAAGGTTACAAAAACGTCGTTCGCATCTTGAATGATGAGAGCGAATTGGTTGATCGAATTGACGGCATGAGCGTGGCCTCAATGGCCTTTTCAGCAGATGGAAAATGGCTGGGATTGGGGACCGATGGCGTGACAGTCTATGACACGCAAACGAAGAGCGTTCATTGGGCCAGTCAGCCAAAGCGACCTACCACAACGGCCGTATCATTCTCGCCCGATGGCAAATGGCTGGCCGCCGGATCAGGTAGCTTCTCTGAAAAAGATGGGTTGCTTTCCCTCTACCGAATTGATGGTGATTCGTTCGAGTGCAAAGGTGACTTCCCACACGCGCAAGGCGTCATGTGCACACGATTCTCCGGCGACAGTCAGTGGCTGGCAGCGGGCGACTATGCGGGAAAAATCGTCGTTTATGACTTAAGTACCGCGAGCCCGAGTGAAACGATGAGTGCGCATCGGATGGCGGTTCAGTGCCTAGAATTCAGCCCTGATGGAAAGACCCTGGTATCTGGCGCCTTCAACGGATCGATGAAATTCTGGCGCGTTGGCAGATGGGAGGAACTCGGCGAGGTCCCGCATCGTAATGCGGTACAGGGACTTCGGTTCTACTCGTCCCCATCCAAAGGTCTCGGGCTACTCATTGGTCGCCGCGTCACGGCTGCTGCTCCGGCCGAACAGGAAGTTCACTGGATAAAGCAGAAAGATGACGATTGGAATTGGTTGCGTTAATCGCATCGATATCGTCGTCCTGTCGACTTCCCTAAATGAGGGCCCGAACATCTTCGAGCCCTGAGCGTCTTACCTGACACAGCTACTACTCTCTTTGGGTGCAAGCAATGTCATGAGCAAGATACTCCAACGTCCAACACTGGTTCTGAATCGCAACTGGCAACCGATCAATGTGGCCACCGTTGCGCGAGCACTACTGATGGTTTGGAACGAATCAGCTCGTGTCGTCGATCCGACGGACTATCAGTTGTATGACTGGTCGGACTGGGCCCGTCAGATCCCTCAGGAAGACGAGCCGTTTGTGCAGGCGGTGCGGCAACGCCTGCGTGCCCCTGAAGTCATCACGCTGAACCAATTTGATCGTTTGCCCTCAGGTGCCGTGACGTTCAGTCGGCGAAACGTCTTCAAACGCGATCGATTTACGTGTCAGTATTGCCACCAGCAACCTGGCAGCGACGAACTGACGATCGATCACGTCGTCCCGCGTTCACAAGGTGGCGAATCAAGCTGGACCAACTGCGTGCTGGCTTGCTTGGAGTGTAATTCTCGCAAAGCGGACCGGACTCCAGACCAAGCCAGAATGAAGCTACTCAAGCAGCCGGTTCGACCAGAGTGGCGGCCGCTGTACAGCAGCTACGCAGGCCGCATGGAAAGTTGGTCGAAGTTTATCAGCGAGGCATACTGGAATGCCGAGCTGGAATAAAAGATGCCCATCGGGTGGCCCTCCCCGCCCGATGGCTTTAGCGACTAATCACGCTGCATCTCTTCAGACTCGGTCGCGATTGGCAAAGGCATCCGCACTAGTGGCGAGTTCCCTTGAAGATTTTTCGGCCCAGGTTCGGTTGGTAGTTCGTCCAGCCTGAACCATCATTGATGTCGTCCTGAATGATCTGCCGGAACGTGCCAATCTTGGAATCCATTTCATCCAGGTTCCGCAGGGCGATGGCTTCGAACGTCATGGGAACTTTCGGGCTTCCATAATTCGGTTCGCCATGATGACTTTGCACCATGTGTTTCAGACGCAGCGCGATTTCTTTGGGGAACTTTTCGCCCGAGAGTTTCTCAGCCTCCAGGATTTTTTCGTCCACCATCTCGATGCCAATCGTGAGGTGCCCGATCAACTGTCCTTCGTCGCTATACCCTAACCCTCGATCAAACGACAGTTCCCTAACCTTGCCGACGTCGTGCAAGAACGCTCCCATGACAAGCAAATCCTTGTCGACTTCGGGATAGTGATTGGCAACCATCACAGCCAACTCCATCAGACTGACAACGTGCTCTAGCAATCCACCTTGGTAAGCGTGGTGTGCCTTGATGCCCGCTGGTGCTGCCTTGAAGGCTCGCATCAACTCTTCGTCGACCAAAAACGCTTCGCCCAGATATTGCAGATTGACGTCGGAAATCGCGCGTAGCAAATCTGCCAATCGCGACATCAACTTTTCACTCTGCTGCTGATCGACTTGAAGCAACTCGTCTTCATTGACGATCCCGGGTTCGGCGGGTTCGACGTAATTGACGATGATTTGCATGCTGCCGTTGTAGTGCTGGGTAGTGCCTTCGATGCGGACATAGTCACCGCTGTCAAAGTCCCGGCCAGTGCGATCATTCGCATTCCACATCATCGCGCTGACGGTACCCGTGCGATCGGACAGTCGCATCATCAGGTACAGATTTCCGTTTTTGTTTGGGCGCAGCTGCTTTTCAGTTACCACGAACACATCGTCAATCTTTTCTCTTTCACCGAATTGACTGATAAAGCGACGAGGCATGGTGGTTCCTTCGAACGAAGATTTTGTGACCGACGGGAGGCAACTTCTGCCCATGGACTTGCGAATGCACGCGTTTTCGAACAATAGCAATGCAAGCAGCGGGTTGCCTTGGCAAAGCAAGCGTGGATTCTAGGTTGCGGACCATAAATCGGACAACCAGCCGAAATGACGCTCGATGAAGAAGTCAGCGGAATGTCGAACCTGAGGCGGTTTCCCTTGTCGATTTTTGTGGCAAACTCGTAGAATGCCTGCCTCTCAATTGACCGCTAGCAACTAAGCACGAAATCATGGCAAAACAGAAGACTGCAATCACTCCCACCCGCGAAGAAGACTACGCCGAATGGTATCAGGAGGTGATCAAGCACGCAGACCTAGCTGAGAACGCGGTTCAGGTGCGAGGTTGTATGGTCATCAAACCCTGGGGCTTTGCTCTTTGGGAGAACATGCAACGCGTGATGGACGGCATGTTCAAAGCAACCGGACATCAAAACGCGTATTTTCCACTGCTCATCCCCATGAGCTTTCTTGAGAAGGAAGCTGAACACGTAGAAGGCTTTGCCAAGGAGTGCGCCGTCGTCACGCACCACCGACTCGAACCTGGCCCTGAAGGAGGTCTCGTGCCGGCCGGTAAGCTCGATGAGCCTTACATCATTCGTCCTACCAGCGAAACAATCATCGGCGCATCGTACGCCAAGTGGATTCAGTCGTACCGCGATTTGCCAGTGCTCATCAACCAATGGGCGAACGTAATGCGATGGGAAATGCGTACGCGCCTATTCCTGCGCACCGCGGAATTTCTATGGCAAGAAGGACACACAGCTCACGCGACGGAAGAGGAAGCGCGCGCCGAGACAAAGCAGATGCTGGATGTGTACGCGGACTTTGCCGAAAACTACATGGCCGTACCTGTAATCAAAGGCGAGAAGTCGGCCGACGAACGATTCCCTGGTGCCGTTTCTACACTAAGCATCGAAGCGATGATGCAGGACCGCAAAGCTCTACAGGCGGGGACATCCCACTTTTTGGGTCAGAACTTTGCCAAGGCGCAAGAGATCAAGTTCCAAGATCAGAACGGAAAAGAAGTCTACTGCTGGACAACCTCATGGGGTGTCTCTACTCGCTTGATTGGAGCCCTCATCATGACGCACTCCGACGATGATGGACTTGTCCTGCCACCGAAACTGGCTCCAGCGCACGCGGTCATTCTGCCAATCTACCGCAAGGATGAAGAACGCGCCGGTGTCCTTGAATACTGCAACAAGCTCAAGCAAGAACTGAGTGAGCAAAACTATGCTGGTCGCCCACTCGAGATTCTGATTGATGATCGCGATATAGGTGGCGGAGAGAAGAGCTGGCAACAAGTCAAACGTGGAGTCCCCATCCGCATGGAGGTTGGTCCTCGCGATGTGGCCAGCGACAGTGTCTTCCTAGGACGCCGCGACAAGTCACCAAAGGACAAGTCGAGTGTGCCACGAGCCGATCTGGTGGCAAACATCACCTCGATGCTGGATGAGATTCAAAACGGCATGTTCGAGCGTGCGTTGGCGTTCCGCAAAGAACATACGCACGAGATTGATTCGCTGGATGACTTCCGCGAATTCTTTAAGTCCAAGGGCGAGAAGACGATCAGCGGTGGATTTGCAGTCAGTCCTTGGTGCGAAGATCCCGCCGTCGTTGAAATGCTGAAGGAAATGAAAGTCACGACGCGGTGCATTCCTGAGAACCAGGAACCGATCGACGGCAAATGCATCTTCACCGGCAAGCCGACCAAGCAAAAGGCCGTCTTTGCGAAAGCCTACTAGGTGAAAGGCCAGCTGTTCTGCTGTAGTGGGAGTCGCCAGACTTCCCTAACGCTGAACTCGCCTAGCGCCATGACACCGTCATTGCCCGCGAGACTTGAGCAATTTACTCCCGTCGACGACGGCGACGTTCACGAACGCCTTCGATGGCGATGTCGAAAACGTTCTTTCCTGGCTCGACTTGGAACTCTAGCTCCGTCGGGTCGTTGTACTTTCGCGGTACGGACTCGGGTACGTTGACCGTAGTGTCAGTTTTCGGGTCCGTCTTTTCACCAGCCGTGGTAACGCTCACGTAATGGTGACCAAGCAAGGCTCCCATTTGATCCACCTGGTATTGAATCTCGTAGTGCCCCGTTTCGTCGGTATAGCCATACGACGGGGCGCCCGAGTCCGGTTGGAACTCAATCATAGCGCCTACAAGGGGCTCGCCGTTCTGTGTCACCAATCCAGTAACCGGAGCGACCGCGGGACCATCGTTACACCCGCACATCAGCACGCATGAAACGAGTGAAATGGCAATCAAACGGTTGATCATGATTGAACCTGCGGGCTTGTTGCTTTGATGTGGGATCAGTTTCAGACGGTGAAGGAGCACGACCGAAGAGTGGTAGGCGGACAACCACAGAGGCTGGAAGCCTGCCCCAGTCAAACTCCTTAGAGACTTTGGTCAACAGGCAGTCCGTCGTTGCGTGAACCAAGACGTTGATAGACGCCTAGCAGTTGATTCGGATAGCCGCCGCGACCGTTGTTGAAATCGATGTCGTCACTAACGAAGTGGACCGATCCATCCGCATAGGCGAAGTTCCCGCCGCCTTCGTGTGCGCTACTGAAGCCTTCGGTGCACGTATTGTGACTTCCAGTCAGCGGAAAATTGAATCGCAAGTTTGTGCGAGCAATCAACATGTACGAACCATACATGCCCCCGCCAGGCGGATTCCGCGAGCCAATCCAAGTACCAGCCTTGCAGCGAAAATCTCGTTCACCCAACAGGAACGTCTTGCTGGTGCCATCGGTGATTTTGGCAACAGAGATTTCGCTGTCCCCATAGAAGACGCCCGTGTTCTTGCAACCAATCGCATCGCCAAACGGACATCGATTGTCGAAGTAGCCTTTCGACCCCATGTAGTTCGACGTTGGCGGTTCGTAATTGTTGGGCGTATTGTTGCCGCGGAAGTGCCGTGATCCTTGACCTGTGCCAGGCAGCAACTCGGGAGTGATATCGGATGTGCAACGGAATAGCGGCAGAGGTGTGACAGCCGCGACGAAACCTGGTGTGTTTGGTTTCGTGTTCTTGAAGAAGTCGGCTAATCGCTGTTGTCCAACGCCCAAAGTATCGTGCAGTCCTGCCTCTTCGATGAACGGCAACAGGAATGTAGACCAGCCCCATGATTCCTCACGTCGTGGTTGGCTCACGAAACCCGGAGGAAAGACACTGTTGGCCGAGTGATAGTTGTGTAAACCGAGTGCGAGGTTGCGAATGTTATTGACACACTGGGTACGGCGAGCAGCTTCTCTGGCAGCCTGCACAGCGGGCAGGAGCAACGTCACCAGCATGGCAATGATCGCGATCACCACCAACAGTTCCACGAGCGTGAATCCGATACGTCGTTGTTTCATCGTCTTTCCCTCAAAGCAATCACGGCCCCATACCGTCAGACAGAATACCACACCTAGGCACCGCAAGCACATTTTCGCCGGGCATGCCGTCAACTAGGCCGGCATTCTTTGGCCTCGCTCAGGCCCCGCATGTTCAGAGCATTCAGAATATTGGCTACGCTAGTTCGCCAATAATCGCAAGTCACCATCTCGTTTCGTGAATCCGGACTTGTCCAGATACTCACAGATCGGAACGGCATATTTCCGAGTTGTCGCGAGCAGCTCACGGATCTGACTCAGAGTCATTCCACCGGTTGCCTTAAGTTCCGCCTCCAGCTTTTCTCTCAGCTGTCGCTCGACGTCTCGATGAAGGTAGTAATCCTGCGAAACCTGAATCAGATCACCCTCGGTAGCAGCAAGTGCGACCAACGACGCCACGGACGCCTTGTTTTTCGTCGCCGCTGCCTCGCACTCTTTCACTGTTGGCGGTTGAAATCCAGCTTGTTTGAACTGTTCGATTAGCGTCGACAACAACTGCGTTTCGGCTTTAGAAAGTTGCGGTCCCCGCCCAGCCAGCCCGACACCTCGGTCGGTTCGCCGAATCCGTTTTGCTTTGGCCATCAGACGCAAAACGTGGTCCAGCATCGCGTTATCCATGCAGTAGGTCAACTGACTGGCCAGGCGAGAGCCATCGACCACGCTTCGCAGTGGCTCGCGATCATGCATCTTCCCCAGCGAGGCCTCGACCTTCTGCATCATCTCTTCAAGGACTTGGCTGTGCCAAATCAGATGTCGTTGCGCAGACAATTTCAGCTCCACCAATTCGCTACCGATTAGCTCTTCGCAAATTGGTTGAGGATCGTCGACTCCCGACATCCGGGCGAGATCCGCCATTGTCCAAGGCTGAGTTCCCGCAAAGTAGATCGCGGCGGCAACACGTTGATTGTCATTCCCTTGGTGTAGTTGCTCGAGGCATTCCAGCGCCGCGTCTCCCACCTGCTTGATCTTGTCGGCTGCCGGAACCAAAACGCGACCTCCGCCGATCGTCTGCACAGGAGATTCGCTGCGAATCACAAACGCCTGATTCCACGAACTGACAACAGGTTCTGCCAAAAACAACTGCGCCGGCCGGCTTTCTCCCGGTTGAATCTCATTGGCCGTCAGCAACGACACGTTGGCCATCGTCTCCATCGTTCCCAGGTGCACACGAACGCGGGCGCGGTTCTTAATGGGACGAATCGCCGTCGGGAGAACTTCGACCTGCGCCGTGATGAGCGTACTGGGTGTCAGATAGCCAGAAACGGCCAGCTCTTGCCCACGCTCCACTTCATCATGTTTGACTCCCACCAGATTGATTGCCGCGCGCTGGCCGCTGCTGATCGTGTCGGATTTGCGATCGTGATTTTGGATGCCACGCACTCGCACTTCCACACTTCCAGGTTCGATCACCAATTGGTCACCGACGCCGGCCGTACCGCTGGCCACGCTGCCGGTCACGACTGTTCCATGACCGGCAATCGTGAACGTACGATCGATCGCCATGCGAAACGGGGCTTCATCACGTGCTGTTCCGCGCGCGGCGGAAGCCACCTCCGCCGTTCGACACAAGACTTCCTTTAACTCTTCAATTCCATCTCCGGTGTGTGCACTTGTCCGAACGATGGGAGCCTTCTCCAAGAACGATCCCTTCACTAATTCTCGGATTTCTTCTTCGACCAATTCGATCCAATCGTCATCCGATACATCACACTTGGTCAGCGCGATAACACCGGCAGGTAGATCGAGCAGCTTGAGTACCTCGAAGTGCTCTCGCGTCTGTTGCTTGACCGAATCATCAGCGGCAACGACCAACACGGCTAAATCGATACTGGTGGCACCAGCGAGCATTTGTCGCACGAACTTTTCATGACCGGGAACGTCGACGATACCAAGTCGAAATTCACCCAGATCAAGTTCCGCAAACCCAAGCTCGATCGTGATTCCGCGTTTTTTTTCTTCCGGTAGACGATCCGTATTCGTTCCCGTCAACGCTCGGATTAACGAGGTCTTTCCGTGATCGATATGGCCGGCGGTACCCAGAATTAGATGAGTTGTCATGTCGCCATTCTAGAAGACCCGGACCACCTTGCGTACGGCCCAACCCGGCGAAACACAGTTCGATCAAGTTGCCAGTTGAGAGGACTTATGTCAGGGCCGACCACGCCGCAGCACAAGAGTCGATTGCAATCGACTTAGTTGCACACACTTCCGACAGCAGCCGGGCACCGGCAGTTTCCCGAAGACCGACGCATGCTACAAGGTATTCAGCTTCGGAATCCAATCTAAACCATTTAGTCACCCGTTTTGCCCACAAGATGGCAGCCAAGGGAACCGTGAAGTATGATGCGGGATTACCGAATGGTCTCGAAGGCCCTTAGGGTCGGAAGCACGTTCGTATCCATACGCTACGTCCTTGAAGCTGCTCCCTGAATCTTGTCTGCATCACACATCGAAGTCCGCGGCGTCGAAGTCCACAACCTCAAACAGGTTGATCTCGACATTCCCCACAACCAGCTGGTCGTGTTTTGCGGAGTCAGCGGCAGCGGAAAGACAAGTTTGGCGCTGGACACGCTCTATGCGGAAGGTCAGCGACGCTACATTGAAAGCTTCTCGGCCTATACGCGGCAGTTCCTCGAGCGACTTGAAAAGCCAGCGGCTGAACGAATCGACGGCATCCCTCCGTCCATCGCGGTGACACAGCAGACGCCGTCCAGCTCCAGCCGAGCCAACATCGGTACGGCAACGGAGATCTTGGATTACCTGCGCTTACTCGTTGCGAAAATCGGTGTCACGTACTGCTACGGATGTGATCGTATCGTCCGCCGAGACAACCCAGACAGCGTTGTCGATGCACTCTCGAAGTTGGATGAGAAAACTCGTTACATGGTCACGTTTCCCGTTGCCTTCTCGGGAGACACAACCACAGAATCCACTGACGAGGAAGCACCGCCATCCGAGGAAGATGCGGCGACTCCCGAAGATATGCTGCAGGAGTTACAAGAGGATGGATTCGTTCGCGTTATCGTCGGCGACTCGACCATACGCCTTGATGACAATGTAGAGATTCAGTCCGACGTCAAATCCGTCGACGTAGTCGTCGACAGACTAACGGCTGGAACCGACGAAGCACGCGTGCGTGACTCGCTTGAAACCGCTTTTGCGCAGAGCCAAGGTGCGCTGACGAAAGGGCGCGCAACAATCCTAATCGACGCCAACGCTGTCGACCCGGAGAGCGAACTTGCCAAACGCGGCTCCAACCGCACGATTGATGGCCGTGATTGGCTGCAGATCAATTTCAATCAAAAGCTGGTCTGCGATGATTGCAGCATCGTCTATCCGACGCCTACACCAAAACTGTTCAGCTTCAACAGTCCGCTTGGCGCGTGCCCGAACTGCGAAGGCTTCGGGAACCTCGTCGGTGTGGATATGGGGCTGGTCGTACCAGATCCCAGCAAATCACTGAAAGATGGCGCGATTGCTCCTTGGAATACGCCAGCGTACGAACATGAGTTACAGGAGTTGCTCGCGCTGGCTGGGGATTACGACCTCCCAGTCGACGTTCCATTCCGCGAT
>CAYQMZ010000118.1:0-13238 GCA_964418725.1 uncultured Pirellulaceae bacterium | reverse complement strand
GGCGTCTCGTCGGTTTCGGTGAACTTTCAGAGTACAGGATCGACCGACTCTGATGGCGACGTGATCACGTTCGCTTGGGATTTCGGCGACGGGGCAACGAGCACCGCCAGCAATCCAACGCACACATTCGTCAACTCGACAGGCGTCGACCAAGCATTCGATGTGCAATTGACCGTGACGGACGAGAAAGGCGCTTTCTCCGTTGCTCACAAAGCTGTCGTGGTCGCGGCGAATTGAGGGCAATCGAATGAGCAAACAACCTGAACAACGTATCCGCCTCAGCCGACGTGAACGAAAGTTCCACGAACGCGTCCAACCGCCGCGATTGGTTGCACCTGCGATGCCGAAACAACGGCGAGGCAGTGCATACGTCTTGGTGATCGGAACTGCATTGATAGTATCGTTGCTGACACTCGCAACTCTGACAGCACAATCGATCCGGCACAGACAGTCAGTGGCGATCCAAAATGCTCAGCAGGCGGCCGCGAACGCAGAAACCGGGCTGCGGTTTGGGATCGAACAACTCGATCCACTCGCCATCTGGCGAAGCATTCATACTCATGGTGATTGGGTAACGAACCGTTCGACAGGTAAAGGCACATTCGATTTGAAAGGATTCGACGAAATCGATTCGAACATCGCAGACGATTCGCTTGATCCTGTGGTATTGGTCTCAACTGGTAGGTTTAGAAACTCGTTAGACACGGTTGACGTCACGGTAATCCCAGCCAAGGAGTCATTGAATTGCCTTCAGTTTGACGTAGTCGCCGGCGGAGACATCAACGTTAACTCGGCGACGATCCATTGCAGCGGCCGAATCGCTGCTAACTCAAATATCACGGCGGTCACCCCGTCCGTGGTTTGGCCGAAGTGCGAGGCAGCAGGTTCCATCATTGGCTCGGGCTATCAACGCACCAAGACGGAATCAATTACTCCGCTTGCACTACCCAACGCGACACAGGTCGTAACGCACTACGCGAGTTTCGCTCAGTCAATCGATTTTGCATCGTTGCCAACCCAAACACCTAATCTGATTCGGGATCCAGGCATCGAAGCGGGCGTCGGCCTCTGGACTCGTTCCTGGGAGCCCGCCAATACAGCGAATCTACAGCCAACAGCCACCGAAGCTCACAGTGGACCCAGCTCTCTTAGTGTGGACACTCGAGCTCTGGCCACCGACGGTCCCGCATACTACCTCACTCACATCGTCAAGCCGAACGCAACCTACAACGTCGCGTGCTGGGTCAAACTTGTTTCCGCTGGCCCGGTTCGTCTGGCGCTGAACACCAGAGTCAACGGAGTGGATAGCTGGACACATTCAACCTACACCAGCGCGACGACGGCCTGGACGCTTGTGACCGCAACACTCGTGGCACCCGCGTACAGTGGAGAACTCGAACATGCCATGCTTCGCATTGAAACAGATCCGGGCGGCACAGATCCTCTAACGGACATGTTCGTCGACGATGTTTCCGTTGTCGAAGTTGGGACGACCCGACGTTTGACACATGCCGTTGTTGGCCCCGACACAAACCCATTCGGAACGGGCAGCCCAGAGGCAACCTATGTCATCGATTGTGGCAATCAAGATTTGCAGATTGAACACTGCAGAATCGTGGGCACGCTAGTTATTCAAAATCCAGGCACTGTCGTCGTTGGGCCAGGTCCGGTGTCTTGGCAGCCGGCGACTGCACACCAGCCGTCGCTGATCGTCGATGGGGACATCCAACTTCGTGCGCACGCTCGTGGTCTAAACGAATACCTAGACGTCGTGAACTACAATCCGCCCGGCCTTCCATTCGAACACATCGGCACCAACTCAGCCCAGGAAGATATCTTCCCAAGCGGCATCGGGGGAATCGTCTACAGTACCGCGAATACAACCCTCGGCGGAGGAATCCATTTGCGGAGAGGACAAATCCTTTCGGCAGATGACGTCACGGTGGACGGCGACGTCTACATCAACGGTTCACGCGCTGCTTTGGTAACGCCTCCGCCTGAGTTCTTTCGTTATCGCTACCAAATCTTCTCTGCCGGCAACCGCTAACGCTGGCCGTGACTATCGAGGTGTGGAGCTTTCTAAGCGGCTCTTGAAGGCGCGTTCGGATTCTGAGACCTCTCACAAGAATCCTAGTCGGCGTTCGAATGGTCGAGGGTAACCGTTGGCGCAGAAACCAACGTTCATTTCAGTCCAATCCCTCGTGAGCCACTCGACGTTTTCACTCGAGCTAGTATTCCGTGAAACAGCACCCGTACACCCCCACCACGCTCACCAATTTCGAATCACTCGAACGGCAAACTCGATTTAGGCCGTGGCATGCATTCCTTGCGTCGCTTCTTGCAAACACAGTCTTAATGCCGCCATTCCTGGCTTGGCCCGCATTTCAAGAAGGTCTCGGATTCACGTTAATATGCATCGTTGATTTTGCTGGCATTGCCCTACTGTTCGTGATCGGTCTGCCAGTGTGGGCGGAATCGAGTTTTTCTCCTGCGGACGCTTGGAATATATTCGTTGTGGCCGGCGGAGGCGTCGCTTTTTGGACATTGCTGGCGGCGACGATTCAGCACTACCTGATGAGACCTCAGCTCGTCCCAGTTTGTGGTTACTGTGGACGCAGAAGTCCGGAAAACATGCCGATTTGCCCGCGTTGCACGAATCGCGTCTAGCGACAGTCAGTTACTGTTCGCGAACCGTACCATCCGAAGTTCGTTTGCAATGACTGAGTATCAATGATGAAGCTCTCGACAACACGCAAGATTTTGACGGGCGTCGGCTGGGTGGCGTTCTTTAGCTTGCCACTTTGGGTGGGAGCCTACTGGGACCCGTTCGATGGAACGGTGACGCGCAAGTCGCACTACAAAGTAGGACTCCGACAGTTTCCAGGGAAAGCTGTTCGTCACTTCCCGCCGCAGATACCGGAGGGAGAATCCTGGTACTACTATTCACCTGGACCGTTGCAAGCAGATCCACAAATCGAACTTCTCGTCATGCCGTCGACATCGAGAATCGACCAACTATACGACCAGCTGAACAAAACAGCGAAGGAGCACTACATCGGGTTCGACGCAAATCGGGTCGACGATTCCGAAATCGAGATGCGAGGTGGGCACTTTATGCGTGTGTTCCTTACCAATGACATCGAACAACCAACCCCAAATGCGGACGACCATTACTTCACGACTTTCGTCGGAGATGGGATCGAAGCCACCAAATCAGGAGTCTGCATCAACAAGAAGCTCGGCACAGTGGTGTACTACTGCCATCTAGGCAGAGGCGAACGTTTTCCTGCTGATACAGCACACTAGGCGTGATGAGGGCTGAGCAGCAAAGCACCCTCGGCCTTGTCAGCATCCGCTACCGAACGGATGTCGCGGTACGCAGGTTATCCAGCGTCACGATGAAGTCATCGTTCATCAACGCGGGAGCTTCATCGAGGTCCGCCAGTGCGACGGAAGCTCCCGGCCAGCTGTGCCAGGAGCAAAAGTATGCGAAGTGTGGATATCTGGATCGCATGTTTTTCAACCACGGCTTCGCTTCCAGGCTACCATCCCAGGGCTTCGCACCGAATTCGCAAAGAGCCATGACCTTGCCGAAACTCTTCAGCATCTCGTAGCTACCACGCTTGTCAATTTCCGCGATATCGGGGCCGTAGTAATCCAGCCCCACAATGTCCACAGAGTCACGGCCCGGGTACCCAGTATCAAACCGAACCACTTCGTCTCCGGTCATTGCGTTTGGACTGTACACCCACAACACGTTTCGCAGTTTGCGTTCAACGTGGAAGTATCGATGCATCGACTTCCAAAGTCTCTTGTACTGCTGCGGTGAAATCGACGGTTGTTCGCCTCCATAGCACCACCAGAACCAATCGCCATTGGCTTCATGCAGCGGTCGCCACAACACGGTTACATTTCGTTCCCCGAGCGACTCGATGATATCAGCAACGCCGGTTAGCCACTGCTGATAGTTCTTCGCCGCAGACGAACGCCGACTGGTTAGCTCTTTGAAGGAGACCTGCCGTTTGTCCCACGCATCGCCGCCCGTCCATGGATTAGGTGGGTGCATAGCGATACTTACAAAGCCACCGTTGCGAACATGATCTTCGAACAGCAGATTGAGCTTACGGTCGCTTTCGGGAAGCTTGGTGGCCAAGTCGACCGCCATCAGCGCAGGCTCCGGGCAACCACGCAGTCGTAACTTGGTCCACATATTTCGATAGCTCACACTGAGGTCGTCCCCCGTGTAACCAACGTTCTGACCGCTGAGTATTCCCGCCTCGGGCGACATCGAGTAGTGCGCCAGTTTGCGCAACGTTGCTTTGGTCTCTGCCGTCGCCAGTCGATCCGACGTGCGTCCGTCCACTGTCAGTCTCGATGGACGGGCGGCAGCCATCAGCGTCAGCATCGCAGGAAGTGCGATTGCCACGATTGCAATGTAGATTCGAGATCGCGTCATTGTTTCAAGACCGTAGATTTGCGTCGTTCGGAGGTGAGATATCCGCTACGGAAATGTACGACACCGCAGAACACGCGGAGCGGGCGTGGCCTTGAAGTGGGTAAGATGCTGGAAGAATTCCAACGAAAGAAGTGTCTCATTGAGACGACGTCCGGACTCAACTACCGGACGTTTTGTCCAGGGCCTTCGGTAGTCAGATTACCGAAAGCCCAATCAGTTCGCGTCATTCGCATTCAAGAAGCGATTCAGCGTTCAATGTTCTCCCAGATATCGCGTCGCAGCGACTGGGGCGTGGCCCAATCGGAATACCGACGCTCTAGTGCGTCGAGGCTGTGGGTCATCGCGTTATCGAAGAGCAAAAATGACTCGAGTTTAACGGTAACTTGGGTATCGAAGTCGTCCTCGCCAAGCATCAGTTTGGGTACAGGAAGTGATTTTGTTTGTTCGGCCATGAAAAGATCTCTCTCTGTTCAGGCCATCCTGGCTCTCTGTTTTCCGGCTACGTCATGAAGCTCGGTTGGCAGCTATTCGCGAGTGCGATTCAACTACCGTGATGTTCCTAATACGCGGACAACATCGATTTGTTCAAGGTTCGGGAAAATAACGATTGATCCGGCTAAGACGCCTTCGTTGCTAAGCCCGTGAATCAGCCGTGTGAACTGTGCCTACCCTTGAAGCTATCAATTCCAACCGGAGAACAAAAGCAAAAGGTTGCAAAAGGTGTGCCCACCGCTTCAAACCACGAAATCGACGCCCTCAGACTAAAAGACAGGTGTAAACGACAACATCTCCAGCGACGCCGTCATTGATAGCGTCGCCGTATGACAGCATGTGTTTCACATTGTTGCTATCGCGTGGTTTCGTTAGACTCGATCGCCGCGTAGATGGAAAGATCTGAATTGCGAATTTAACTCGAGAACCTCAGACGGTGACGCTTCGTATCGATAACGGTCACCTTGCTGATGGCGAGTTGAGCTTTGCTGCCAACAATTTTGGATCCGTGCTTCGGCACGAACCGGCATGAGGAGCTAACCCGCACAGGCGTCAGAGGCCAAGTCTAGCCGCTGACCGATACAAGGAGTCTTCAGGAAGTTTATCGAACTCTCAAAGGTGTCATGGACGATGATCCCCTTGCTGCGTCGCACGCGAAGTCATTCTGTAGCAAGGAAAGCTCCCACGACACGGATTGCGACTCAGTAAGCTTCATTTTTACATCAGTCAGTGGGATCCTCGCCCCATCCAAACTTTGGGACGAGACCAACAAGTCAAGCTTTCCTATTCCATCAACCGTTTCCGACGGACGTTCGTCTTCGGCAAGGTTGGAAAGCTCATGCTACAGGAGATCAACATTATGGAAATCTACGGACCAAGTCAGGTTCACGGTGCACAGTCAATCAAAGCACCACAACGCGTTAAGCCTACTCAAACTGAGACGATCATCGACAACACACCTGTTGATCAGATCGACATCTCCGCAGAGGCAGATTTCGTTAGCCAAGTCCACGACCTTCCCGACATCCGAGCGGATCGCGTTGCCGACATCCGTGCTCAAATCGAGGCAGGTGCCTACGAGACTGACGACAAGCTGGACGTTGCGATCGGCCGTCTGCTGGACGAAATCGGCTAACTTGGATTGTCAATTCTGGTAAAACTGGGCAAACGCGAACGGATTCGCATCTGGTTTTGCCTGACGGTGGCCTCCACCACTGTCGCACAGTTCTCTTGGCTGATATTCGACTGACTTGAGATCGACGCGAAGCCGTTTAAAATTTGGCAACCGGCATCAACTCACTGCTCTCGTTCGAGCCAGCCTCGGAAATCTTATGGCCAAATACTCGCTAGAATCTGTCGACGTCTCGCTTTCGCCGAGCGAGCGATTTGCAGAATTCCTGCAGACGCGCGGTAAGCGTCTTACGCAGCAGAAGCAGTTGCTGCTGGATACGATCTTTAAGCGGCACGAACACTTCGATGCCGACGACTTGGTTGATGAACTGCGGCGGGACAAATCAAATTCAACCACAGCCAGTCGATCGACAGTCTACCGTTTTCTGGAAGAACTGGTCGAAGCCGGGCTGTTGCGAAGCATGACGCTGAACGGCCGCGCCGTTTACGAACATGACTATGGCTATCCTCAGCACGATCACCTGCACTGTGAGAAGTGCAACAAGTTGATCGAATTTCAATCCGATGAGTTTGCCGAACTTCGTCAGGCAGTCGCCGCCGCTCACAAGTTTCGTGTCAAAGGCCACCGGCTAATCATCAATGGAATCTGTGAAGAATGCTCACAGGTACGGCGTCAGAAACGCAAGCTCGATCTGATCTAGGAACAGAGCCGGCTAGTTTCGTCGCTGCCAGATGTATCCGCGAAACATGTCCCTTCACGGGCCTTAGCGTTAACGGATCGACTCGGAGCCAATCGCCCCGCGCCGTCCCTACCTCAGCCCCCTTTTGCACCCACGACAAAACTGCGGCTACAATCGCAGGCTCGACGACGCGAATCTGGGTTTTGCGTGATCAATCACCAAGCCCCAAACGCGCGACGCACACTTTAAGTAACGCCCTCCTCAATGAAAGAGTTCCCCATGAGTCCTACCTCCCGTTCCGTGTTTACAACGCTGCTTGCCCTTGTTGCTGTCTCGCTTGGTGGACCAAGCACTGCGATGGCCGACCATCACGAAGGTTGGGTCAACATGTTCAACGGCAAATCGTTGGCTGGTTGGACTCAGAAGAACGGCTACGCAACTTACAAGGTTGTCGACGGAGCCATCATGGGAACAACAGCAGAGGGAAGCCCGAACTCGTTCCTTTGCAGCGTGAAGGAATACGGAGACTTCGAATTCGAGTTTGAAGTGAAGGTCTCGAACGAACTCAATTCGGGTGTCCAAATTCGCTCGCAAACCAAAGCCGGCAAGGACAACACCGTTTACAATACCGGACGGGTCAACGGACCACAGGTTGAGATCGAAGCCAGTGGAGCAAAGGGTGCCGAAGCGGGCTATGTCTACGGCGAAGCTACTGGTCGTGGCTGGCTAACTCCGCCTGAAAGACTGGTTCCACACAAGCACTTCAAAGATGGCAAGTGGAACAAGTATCGCATCGTCGCGAAGGGTCCTCGCATTCAAACGTTCATTAATGACCAAAAGATTGAGGACATCACGGACAAAGAGATCTTTGCGACACACGCGAAAGGCTTCATCGGATTGCAGGTACATGGCGTTCGAAAAGGCTCCGTCCCATACCACGTCATGTGGCGTAACCTCCGTATCAAGGAAATCCACTAAGTCGCACAGCCAATTCTTTGGCGAAGCGTCCACTGATTTCGAAAGCGTGCTATCACCACGAAACAGCCCAGGAATTCCTGGGCTGTTTTTGTTTCAATCGTCCCGGCTCAATTCGGTGTCTTTACATGCTGTCGTCGGAAGAAAATCATTGGTGTTTCCGAGTTTGTAGGATGACCGTATGCTGAAAGTTGACCTTTGGTAGCTAAGCATGAACGTCGTTCTATTCGAAGACTCCGCCGTCGATCTCCTTTCGCCCATTACCTTGCTACGCCCAGCGTACACGGTGACTTGCGGCGGTCTGCGTTTGCTCGACATTGCCAGCTCGTTCGGACCACCGCGAGGAATCGTTCGTAGCCATCTGGCCGAGTTTCAGCAGGACTACTTTTCGGATCAATTCGACGCTTTTCAACCAACGCTCTACCTGAACGCGAGGTTAGTGCCGGATGCTGGCTTGATTCCTCGACTACAGGAACTAATCGGCACGTCTGTGCATGACAAGGCTAGTTGGTGCGTTTTGCATGACGGACATCCATCCGTTGCGTTTGCGCCGGCGGGTGTGGTTCCAGATCTGGCACAGACAAGTGGTCAAACGATCGCCGACTTCCTGAGCTGCCAATTGCCGAGCACCTCATGCGAGACCAAACTTTTCGAATATCCTCACGACGTGATCGCGGCACACAGCGAGGTAATCCAGGACAACCTGGAGTTCATAATTAGCTCGGGGTCCTATCAGGAGATCTCGGAGGGCGTGTATGCACCTCCCGGCACAACGCTTCCTCCGAACGTTGCATTCGAAACGGATGCCGGACCAGTCGTCATGGACGAAGGCGTTTCGCTTGGTGCCTTCGCCGTAATTCGGGGACCAGTTAGGCTCGGAGCCCACGTCTCCGTATCGCCACACACCTTGCTAAAGGGGCCTGTATCAATTGGCACGATGTGCAAGGCCGGCGGTGAGATCAGTCACGCGATTATCGAGCCTTACAGCAACAAGGTTCACTTTGGCTACCTTGGCAGTTCTTACGTCGGCAGTTGGGTCAATCTGGGGGCGGGTACGACCAACAGCAATTTAAAGAATACCTACGGGCAAATTCGCGTCACTTATGACGATCAAAAGGTGGACACGGGAATGCAGTTCCTTGGCTGTGTCATCGGAGACTTCACAAAGACCGCCATCAACACCAGTATCTTTACAGGGAAGGTTTTGGGCGTCTGCAGCAACGTCTACGGCACGGTGACGACGAACGTGCCAAGTTTCTCAAATTATGCTCGAAGTTTCGGTGAAGTCACCGAACACCCTGCGGAAGTAATGACGGTGACCCAGCAACGCGTGTTTGCCCGTCGCAACATTCCACAGCTGCCGCGCCATGCTAAACTTTTAGCAGAGGTCTACGCTGGCTTGGTCGAGAGTCGGACGCTGGCGGACCAACCGCCTACGCTATAAGCTGACGGCTCACCGTATGTCGCTAAAATGGCGTCGCGTGAACATCCTTGGCCCTTCGTCTGTCCTTACGACGACGAACTGGAGTGATTCGATATGAAGTTAGCTGAAGTTTACCAGAGTGGCTTTGGGCTTTCCTTTGAGCTTTTCCCACCAAAGACCGCCGCTGGTGAGAAGGCGATGTATTCTCACGTCGAAAAACTGGTCGAACTGGGGCCAAAATTCATCACGTGCACGTATGGCGCTGGTGGCTCGACTCAGACGAAAACACTCGAGATCATCTCGCAAGTCAAGCAGCGATTTGGTTTGCCCGTTGCGTCACACCTGACGTGCGTTGGCTCGACTCGCGATGAGTTGAAGGCGTACCTAGCTGAGGCCAAGTCGTCGGGAGTCGCATATATCGTGGCGTTGCGAGGCGACCCACCTAAAGGTGAGACCGAATTCAAGCCGGTCGCAAACGGCCTGTCGTACGCCAATGAACTGGTCACTCTGATTCGCGAAGAATTCCAAGACGATTTTGGAATCGCCGTGGCTGGCTACCCAGAAAAACACCAGGAAGCGCCTAACATGGACGTCGACCTGGAAAACCTAAAGCGGAAAGTTGACAGCGGAGCGGACTCAGTTGTCACGCAGCTTTTCTACAGCAACGACGACTTCTTCCGCTTTCGCGACCGCTGCCAGCAGATGGGTATCGAAATCCCGATCATTCCAGGTCTGTTACCGGTCACAAGCCTTGCTCAGATCAAGCGGATTACATCCATGTGCGCTGCGAAGCTGCCGCAGGAATTTGTCGACAAGCTGTCCGAGAACGACGATGCAGAATGGCAGACGCAAGTGGGCATCGAATTCGCCACACGACAGGTGCTAGATCTTATTGAGCAAGGTGTCGCGGGACTGCATTTCTACGTTCTGAACAAGTCTGAAGCGACGCTTAAAGTTGCTCAACAGGTTGGGCCACCGCTACTCGCTGAAGCCTAGTCGTGGTTCCGTGAAACCCTGGTTCGAAATTTGATGCGACTGGCCGGTGCCGAGCGATGAACGCTGCCACGTAGGAAGCTGCAATCAGCTTCCCGTAATCGGCTGCTCTTTTGCCACTCCCGCCTCGACTAACTTACGAAACAAGGACTCCACGCGCTTACGGTTCACCCCTAGATCCGAATAGCCGACTCTTGACGCCGATCGAGCGTGTATCAGTTGGTTTTCCTGATCGATCCAGATTTCAAGGTCGTCGACGTAACGACAGATCAGGCTAGTGCATTCAACGTGGCAATAGTCGGGCTCTTGAACCACAAATCTGGTCCGAGGCATCTCCAGAATCAGCTTTCGTGCGACCTCAGTAACCTTTTCTAAACTGCCGTTCATCACAAGCGGGGCGATTTTCTGTTCCGGCCGCTCAGCCTGGGTGGAGACGCAGTTAGGTTTATCCGGGCACAGAGCCAGTTTGCCGTCAGAAACTCCCAGGTTCGTGGGCCGTTTGCTTCCAAACATGGCGAGAAGTCCGATCGTAACAAGCAAGAGTACGCCGATTCGGAAAACAATCCGCATCCGGCGTGGCTTCTGGGCATTGACTGTAGTATCCATGCTTAATAATCTACACCACTCGACGCTCAAGCCGGAGTGGCGGAATTGGCAGACGCGCTGGATTCAAAATCCAGTTCTGGCAACAGAGTGTGGGTTCGATTCCCACCTCCGGCACTGCTTCGCAGCAAACGACTCACGACAGATGTTGTGAGTCGTTTTTCTTTGGCCTCCTCCCTTGGCAAAACCGCGGCTGTCGGAGCAAAACGCCTGAGCTGTGCAACAACAAAACACAAGGCACCAAGGCACGGAGAGCGGAACATGGACAGAACCAAGAGACATGGCAGAATCGCCCGGACATCAATCCGGTCTTGGACCTTGCGACTAGATCCGCAAACGCCAGTCATCGAAACGTTCCTTGGACAGTGCCCTACCCGCTAGTCCCTGACGCGTAACCCCCAATAATTCCGTGCCCCAGTGCCTCTGTGAGATTCCTGGTCGGCAGCGACGAGATCTCTCACGGAGGCACAAAGGCACGGAGAGCTGGAAATGGATTGGACCAAGTGACTTAGCAGAATCGCCCGGACATCAATCCGGTCTTGGGCTTTAGGCTCGATTCGCAAACGCCAGGCATCGAAACGCTCCAAGGACCGTGCCGACCCCCTGCTTCCTAAGCCCTAACTTCTAGTAACGCGGCTATGGGTAAAACGCGCCTGATCTCCGTGCCCCAGTGCCTCCGTGAGATTCCTGACCGGCAGCGAAGTGATATCTCTCACGGCGGCACCAAGGCACAAAGGCGGGAATTGGATGAGACCAAGTGCCCGGCAGAATCGCCCGGCATCAATCTCGGCAACGGCGAATCGGCAGTTTGTCTGTCTCTGACGGGTGCGTCACAAACTACTCCGTTTGACGACCTGCCACGAGGAAATCGCCTAAGTCTTTCCAAAACTTGTCGCCATTGTCACTGTTCGTGAAAACGACGTAGCCGGATTGCAACTCGTCATAGATCCCAAAGTGGCATCGCCAGCCGCGGTTAACGCCACCGTGCGAGTACTTCTTGCCAAACTTCGTGTCTTCCACGACCAGCCCGAGCCCGTACGGAAATTCGTGCGGGTCATTGGGATCTGCGACATCAAACTGGCGTCTCAGCATCCTGTCGTACGTTTCCTTCTTCAGTCCATCTCGACGCAGAATTGCGACCAGCAACTTGGCGTAGTTCTCGGCATCAATGTGCAGGCTGTGCGCCATGCCCGGCACGTAGTTCTTTGTCTTTGGAATGGGACCGATGCCGAGTAAGTGTCCGGTAGCCGTTCGATTCGCCACGACATCGTTCCAAACGAGATGAGCGTTGTCGATGCCGAGCGGAGTAAAGACCTCTTCGTCGATGACATCGACTAACGGCTTCCCGGTCAAATGCGAGACGATCGCCCCTAGCAGTTCGACTCCCTCGCCAGAGTAGCCGTAGCCTTTTCCCGGTTCGAAGTCGATGGTCAGTTTGTCCGTACGCCAGTTGGGAAACCCGGTTCGATGAGCCAACACGTGCTGGGCCGTAATCCGTCGATATCTCGGGTCGCCCTCAACGTCTTCGTATCCGGGTACGCTGGGCTTGTACTTGTACAGCGGAGTCTCGAAATCCAAGACGCCTTTTTCGACCAGACGATTGACTGCATAGGCAAAGACTGGCTTGGTGAGCGAACAGGCTTCGAAAACCGTGTCGGCTTCCAACGGAGATTTCGTCACGGCGTTCTTCACGCCGTACTTTTGGACGTAGCAAACTTCCCCCTTCTTAATGATCGCAAGTGATACGCCCGGAATGCGGTGGTACTGCTGATACGCAGCGACGAATTCATCGACCTTGTTCGAGTCAAACTCGCTCTGCCGTAGGAGACTCTTATCACCGATCGCACTCGGACGTTTCGGACGAGCGATGACCAACGTCTCAACCTGGTTATTCTGCCCGGCTTTCAGTTTGAAATCCTTGCTGACGGAATCATCAACGCGAAGGCTACCGCTATCCACGGCACTTACGCGATAAGTACCAGCAGGTAGCTCGGTCGAGTATTTGCCCGATTCATCGCATTCGATCAGCGTCCACAAACCGGGGTGCTTCGTTGAATGAATGGATATCGGCGGAAACGGAGGCTCGTCATTCTCAGCCGGCATCTCTAGACGAACGCTTCCTGTCACCTGTACGAGTTCCGGCGAGTTGTCAGCGTTCGTCAAATGCAGGTGACCAAGATTACCAACCCGATATGCCTTCTGCGTTCCGCTTCCCCAGGCCATCCACGTGAACGAGTTGTCTTCGTCTTTATCCGTGAGATCAACATCGAAACCCAGCGTCGTTCCGGGGCTAGCCGCTTCCCCCAACGGCAGTTGCCATTCGTAAGTACGACCACCTTTCGATTCGCCGATTTCCACCTTTGCTGATTTGCACTCGCTGCGGCTTTCTGCTGTCGCGAGCAGTCTAAGTTCTCGTCCGCTTTGAAAGTACTGTTCGACATCCACTCCATTTTTGATTCGCTGTCGATCAATATAGATCGCACAG
>CAYQMZ010000117.1:0-13247 GCA_964418725.1 uncultured Pirellulaceae bacterium | reverse complement strand
ATCGCTTTGTTTGACGTAGCCACCGTCGCGCGTGGTGGGCGGCGCTGCAGACCGCGCGAACAACGAAACGCATTCCCACGCTCTGGCGAGCGTGGCTACGTTTGGGATCTTGCATTCACTCACCGAATTTCTTGACCAACACTAACTGGACAGCGCCACTTTTGGTCCGATACAAGCTCGAAGCGCAAGCGAGAGAGTCACTTGCAGCAAAACACACTCGCTGGCGCGTCGTGCTTGTATCTATTATCCATTCACAAAAACTGGCGCTGTCCAACTAATCAAACTTCTTGACCGCATATGACTAAGAAAAACAATTGCGCAACCGTCATTCTCACGGCTGTCTGTGCCCTGTTCGCGTTTGCTCCGACGGTCGACGCTGCGGGATGGAGGGTGATTGCGGAAGATCCAAAGTTTCCCACGGATGACGTCGTCGTCGCGTTCTGCTCGGTGACCGATTCGCAATTCAAACTTCCAGTCGATCCCTCCGCCTCGGACTGCACGCCTGCGATTCAACGAGCGCTTGATGACGCCAGCGCAGCCGGAGGCGGCACCGTTTTTATACCGGAAGGTAGATACCGATTGGACGGCATGTTAACGATCGCCTCCAACGTTATTCTTCGCGGACGCTGGAATCTAATCGGTCCAGATCGCCCGGCTGATGGCACGATCCTGATGATTCACAATCGGGAGCACGAACAGAGTGTGCTGCTCACTGGCAGTGGTTGCGGCGTGAGGGATTTAACGTTCTGGCATCCTGAACAACAGGTTACGGAATCGGTCGAGTCAGCATCAAAGTCCCCGTTGGAGATCCGTGGGCAAGCAGGGGTGGTGACGATCGAGAATATTACCTTGATCAATCCCTACCGCGGAATCGATCTCTCCCAGGCAAGCACCTGCTGCTTGCGAGGCATCTATGGAAGCCCACTGCACTGTGGTCTATCGGCGGATAGAAGCTTTGCCGTGTCACGCTATGATTCGATCCACTTTTCACCGGACTACTGGACCTGGTCCGGGCTGCCTGGCAGTCCTCTCAGCGGCGGTAAGCATGCAGCTTATATGCGCAAACACGGAACCGGTCTGCACATCTACGAGATGGATGGATTCTATGCCGGGTTCTCAAAGATCTCCGGTTATCAAAAGGGACTCCACTTCGAGCGCGGTGTTTCGGGGGATGATGCCAGTGGCGAACTGTCTTACTTCTCCGTCACCGATTGCGACACCGCACTGCATGTCGATGACGCCAAAGGATTCCGGATCGTAGGAAGCACCTTGCAGGGATCCGAATATGGCATCTGGGGAAAGGACCGGACTCATTACAAGATTCACACGTCAAACATCGAAGGCGGAGAACGTTCGATCTCGATTCGCAACGGAGTCGCCGAACTGGTTAACTGCAACGTGACCGGTGAGACCGAGATCCTTGGTCATCGAACGGTGTATCGCGAACATCAATACGACGAGAAGCTACCCGCTTTTAAGAACACCTACGACCGAATCCGCAAGCCCGCGAAGGCCGACCTCTTCAACGTTCAGGACTTCGGCGCCGTCGGAGATGGAAAGGCCGATGACACTCGTGCTTTGAAGAAGGCCATCAAGGCAGCGTCTGCCAACAGCGGCGGCATCGTCTTCGTTCCCGATGGAGAATATCGAATCACCGAAGAACTGGACCTTGGCAAAGGCGTCGAACTGCGTGGCAACAGTGGCGGCCGACACATGACCTGCGACAAGCGCGGCAGCCAATTGGGGAGCGTCCTGTTTATCGAGACCGGCGAGTTAATAGAGACCGGGGGCGACGAGAACGGAACACCCTTTCTTACGATGGGTGACGGCAGCGGCCTGCGCGGCATTGGATTCCACTACCCCAAGCAGAATTACAAGAGCTTCAAGAAGTATCCGTATATGGTACGTGCCAACGGGAAGGACAACTACGTCATCGACTGCTCCGCTTCCAATCCCTACCAGGGGCTGGAACTCAATGGGGACAATCACCTGGTAGAGTATTCCTTCATCGGAGGGCTCCGCCGGACCTACCGGGCGAACCATTGCTCAGGCGGACGCATTCAGAATTGCCACATCAAGCCCGATTTCTGGCGGACTGCCTGGCTCCCCGGAAGCCCAAAAACGGCAGAGCTGGAAGAATTCAAGTTTCGGATCAATGAAGACTATGAGCCCATCTACTTGAACGGCTGCGACGACTACGTCGTGATGAGCATTTTCAACCATGCCTCACACACACTGATGACGGTAGACGATTCCAGTGGTCAGGCCCTGATGGTCGGTGGCGAGCAACTCCAGCAGGGTTACGCGTTCAAGAACGGGGCAAAGACTTTTGACATCATCTCGTCCACCTGCAACATCAACCACATCGGGGGCCGCGACGGGACTTACGGCATCAAGACCCTTCCCGGGTTCAAAGGAGAGGCCCGATTCTTCTGCAGCCTGGCGATGGGGACGTCAGATGAAACCTGGAATGCTCAGGACGGGCATCTATTCTGCCAACTCACTTCCATTACCGGTCCGAGCAACCGGGGAGCGAACAGCATCCATTGTGGCCCCGGCGCCAGGATTACGGCGCAATCCGGGGGCTGTGCTTCACATGTGCTCGGCTTCGAAAACGATGGGCAGGTATCCTTTGCGGATTTCCATTTCGCGAAAGGATTTCTTCGGTCTGCGGCCGCGAAGCTCCGGGCCAACAATCACATTGACAAAGTCTACGTACTGACCGACGCCAACCAACCCGTTCCCAAAGCCTATGGATTGAAGCTGGATCAGAGCAACGTCCGCATGGAGGACGCCTTGATCGTTCCCAATTCGGGCTTAGCCAAAGACTCTCAGGACGGCCGCCGTCTCCCTGCTGCACGCTTGACCGAAGGCAACAGCTACTCTTTGGACGTCACCGATCCTGGCTTTCAAAACGGAGCCTTCCCGGAAGTAGAAATCACCCTCTATTTCCGAGTGGATACGACTTGCACCATCCAGACGTTTTACCGAAGCAAAAACGGAATGAAGCTCGGCGATACCGTCGACTTTGAACTGAAAGACAAACCCTTCTGGAAAGAGCATCGATTCCGGGTCAGCGACGCCCACTTTGATTCGGATGAGGACCTTCGCATCGAAGTGAAAGGAGCATCGCCGCTCCTCGCCATGGTCGTGATCGGCGCACCGATGACTGATGACTAACGAGTGAGGCGGCTGGTAGAATGGTGGGCTCTCGTGGCCGATAACGGGTACGATATTTGCGCAGATAATGGCCGTTCTGGATGCTTTCATTGCCCGGCTGGGGTTTTTCAGAAATTCTGCGTTGAATGTGACGTGGAGCGGTAGCGTTACGTACGGATGATTTATCTGTTTTGGGCCGCAACGCACTTAAACGGTTGTAATTTGGTTTGTTATTTCCCGTGGTCGCGGTTGAACGGTAGCGTCGGGGAAAGATACAGGTGACAAGGAATGAAAGTAGCGGTCTTGCCGTCCATCTTAGTGCGATTCGCCTTGTTCATCGTGTTGGCCGTTGGGCTGATCGCGCCCATAAGTCAAGGGGCGGACTTGCCAGAGAAATTGGCCACTCTCTTCACCAACCACTGCGTCGATTGTCACGACGGCGAGGAGGCCGAGGGTGGCTTGAATCTTCGGTCGCTTGAGTGGAATCTTGAGGATTCTCACGTCACAGGTATCTGGGTGAAGATTCACGATCGAGTGAAGTCAGGGGAAATGCCTCCAAAAGAATCAAGCGATCTGAATGAAGCCGAACGCGGCGCGGCGGTGAAGGAACTGGCGAGTCGCATCGACCGATTTCAGACGAAAAGGTACGCTCTGCATGGCCGCGCGGTTTCGCGACGGGTGAACCGTTTTGAATATGAGAATATTCTTCGCGATCTTCTGCATGATCCTTACCTCAAGATCGCGGATCAATTGCCGCTGGATGGTGAAATTCAAGGCTTCGCGAAGGTGGGGGAGGCCCTGGATGTCTCGCATGTGCAGGTCGAAGCCTATCTGGATGCGGCTGAATCTGCGCTTCGCCGGGCGCTCGAGTTTCCTGCTGAACAACCGAAGCCCACGACGAAGCGTTACTACGCGCGCGAATCAGGGCGGATGTGGGCTGGAAAAGGGAATGGCGGCTGGGCGCGATTTTCCCTCGCGCTGGAGGGCTTGAAAATCAGTGACGAGTATTCCTTCGACAAAAAAGGTTTTGCCCCAGTCAAGCAAGTCAAGCCAACCAAGGACGCTGGGATCACCGTGGACGATGTCGATGCGGAACTCACCGGCCCCTGGCGCAAATCCACTCGTCGTTCCAACCACGTCGGCGACCACTACCTGGCCGACGACAACAAGAATACGGGTGCCTACGCGATCACGTGGAAAGCTAAATTGCCAAAACCTGGGATCTACGAAGTGCGAGTCAGTTTTGGTGGCGGAGAAGGCCTAGCCAGGACCGCACCGTACAGGGTTCGCCACGCCGAGGGTGAGAGCGATCTGTCCATCAGTCAAAGACAGAAGCCGACGATTGAAGGTCTGTGGTTTCCTCTTGGACGTTTCACCTTTGAACACGCCGCGGAAGTATCGCTCAGCAACAAGGACGCCGGCGGATGGGTCATCGCGGATGCCGTTCAGTTCGTGCACGTTGATGACCTGAAAGGAAACCCGAAGCGTAAGCGAGGGGCAGATGCGCTCGAACCGGCGGCTAGCGCCCTGCCGCTCAGGGGAAACCAAGTCGACGCATCCCGCGAGGACACATCGACAGCCATCTTTCGTGGAGCCTACACGCCGTTCTACTACGGCTTCGACAAATTCAAAGCGCCCGTTCGAGGCGACTACAAGCTTCGTCTGAAGGCGCGATCGGTGCTTCGCCAAACGGACTACGTCGATTGGGAAGGCGAGAAGAAACCTCGTCACTATCCGAATCTGGTGCTGGATGCCACGCGACGCTATCCGACTCCGGTGAACGACCGTGTCTTTGCCGGAAAGCGGAGTGAACCGGTCAAGGTGTACTCGTCCACGCTGGACGAACCGAACACTCAGAGCATGCTGCCCATCGGAATCTTTGAAGCACCGCCGGAATCGCCCGAGGTTTCTGAACTAACAGCCTTTCTGGAGAAAGGTGCGATGGTCAAACTCGATTGCATGCGCCTGCCCAGTCCGATGGTTCCGGCGATGCCACATACGATTCAGAAAACGAATGGCGGCTATCCCGGAGTTGCCTTCCACTGGCTGGAAGTTGAAGGCCCGATCGTCAAGCAATGGCCGCCTGCGTCTTACCGGGCGCTCTTCGGCGACGTTCCTTTCCAGCAGAAGGGCCGCCATGTCGAAGCGGTCTCGAAGCAACCTTTGAAGGATGCCGAAAGACTGTTGGCCGCATTCATGGAGCGCGCGTATCGGCGTCCGGTTGCGAAAGCGGAGTTCGACCGATTCTACGAATATGCGAAGCAGTTGCTGAAGGAGGATGAGACGTTTACGGAAGCGATGATCGCGACGTATTCGGCCGTTTTGGCTTCGCCCAAGTTCCTCTTTCATTGCGGGGTTCCCGGCGAACTGGATGACTTCGCACTGGCCGAGCGTCTGTCATTTTTCCTGAGTGAATCGATGCCGGACGATCGTCTCCGCGCACTGGCTCGACAAGGAAAGCTTCGTGATCCCGATACGCTTCGATCACAAGTGGATCGCCTGCTTGGCAAGCCCGAAGCGAAACGTTTTGTGAAGGAGTTCCTCAATTCGTGGCTCAAGATCGATGAGATCAACGACACCGACCCCGACCGGGAACTCTATCCGGAGTACGCCGGAGATTGGTGGCTCGTCAACTCGATGGTCGAAGAGTCGCGTCTCTATTTCGCCGATCTTATTGCCCGCGATCAGCCGGCGCGAAACGTCATCGACGCCGATTACACGTTTCTCGACGAACGTCTTGCTCGGCATTACGGCGTTCCAGGAGTCTTCGGCGCTGTGTTCCAACGCACGTCTCTTCCGGAGAACAGCCCTTATGGCGGAACTCTTACTCAGGCCTCAGTTCTGAAGGTGACAGCGAACGGAACAGTCACTTCACCCGTTCTGCGCGGGGTGTACGTGATGGAGCGACTGCTGGGCGATCCTCCTTCTCCGCCGCCACCGTCTGTTCCCGCTGTGGAACCGGATATCCGTGGCGCGGCGACGATTCGAGAGTTACTGAAGAAGCACCGCGCAGATGCATCCTGTGCCAGTTGTCATCAGAAGATCGATCCTCCGGGTTTCGCGTTGGAGAGCTTCGACGTCATGGGGCGTTGGCGCGACAATTACCGCTCGCTCACACAGGGTTCGCAGCGAATCGAAGGGGTGGGCCGGAGCGGCAACGAGTTTGTTCATTACATCGGCAAGGAAGTCGATGCTTCGGGTGTGACGCCGGGTGGCGAACCCTTCGACGATATCCTCCAGTTCAAGAAACTGCTGCTGCAGGATGAGGAAGCCATCGCGCGCAATTTAACCGAGCAGCTTGTCGTGTATGCAACGGGTGCACCCGTTGGTTTCGCGGATCGCGATGACGTTTCAGCGATCCTCGAAAAGTGCCGGGCGTCGGAGTTTGGCGTTAGGTCGATCATTCATGAGATCACTCAGAGTCCATTATTCCTGAACAAGTAAATACGAACGGCAGTTCGCACCAAGTGTAACCCGACGCGTAAGCGAGGGATAAACCAACCTCGCCAGATCCCTCGCTTACGCGTCGGGTTACCTAAGTCAACCAACCGAAAAACCTCAATGAACCTTAATCGACGAACCCTTCTCCGTTCCGCTGGCGTTGGCCTCGCTCTGCCCGTCCTCGAATCGCTCGGGGCTGATCCAGTGAAGGCGTCGCCGAAACGCATGATCGCGATCAATCAAGACCTTGGCTTCATTCCCAAACATTTCTTTCCGAAGACGGCGGGCAGAGACTACGCGCCTTCGCGTTACCTCGAGAAAATCACGGCGCACCGGGAAAACTTCACTGTGTTCAGCGGGCTCTCTCATCCCGGCGTCGACGGAGGACACCGCGCTGACAAAACGTTTTTGACTGCCGCACCGCACCCCGGTCGAGCGAGTTTTCGCAATAGTATTTCGCTAGACCAGGTGATGGCCAATCAAATCGGCCATGAAACGCGATTCCGATCGCTGTCGCTCGGCATCAACGATACCAGGAGCTTGTCCTACACACAGGCGGGCGTTGAGATTCCGACCATCAAAAGCGCGGCGGCGCTCTACAAAAAGATGTTCCTTCAGGGGGATCGTGAAGCGATGGAGGCACAGCTCGCGCGGCTGAACCGAAAGGGAAGCATTCTGGATGTCGTGATGGGCCAGACGTCAGACCTTAGCCAGCGCGTAAGTGCTTCAGACCGTGAGCGGATCGACCAGTTCCAAACGGCGGTCCGCAGTCTTGAGCAGCGACTCAACGAGGCGCAGGCCTGGGAAGTTCGGCCCAGGCCAGAGGTGGACGAGACGATGCCTGAGTACCCCGAGGACAAGAAGCAGTTCTTTGAGATGGTGCGGATGATGAATGACATATCGCGGCTCGCTTTTCAAACGGATTCCACCCGAGTGATCACGCTGTTTCTGGGAAGTGTCCGCACCCCTGGTGTCGATTTTGGCGATGGTCGCACGATCGGCGGCTACCACAACATTTCTCACCATGGCAAAGACGAACAAAAACTGAAACAGCTCGCCGAGATCGAAGTCGGTCAGATGGAGTTGCTGGGGGAACTGTTACAAGGGCTGAAGGATGTCGAAGAGGCTGACGGCACGTTGCTGGATCACACGATGGTGCTGTACGGCTGCCACATGGGCGACGCGAACATTCACAACAACAAGAACCTGCCAATCATCCTTGCGGGCGGAGGCTATCGCCACGGACAGCACCTCGCGTTCAACAAGGACAACAACAGGCCGCTGTGCAATGTCTTCGTCAGCATGCTTCAGAATATGGGTATCGAGACGGACCAGTTTGGGAGCAGTACCGGAACGCTGACGGGGCTGGTGTGAGGTGACTCAGCCGAATTAGAAACAAACGAAACCTTCTATTCAAAGGAATCAATTATGCCTTATGACGACAAGTTGATCGTTGATCACATTAAACAGACCCATGCTACTGAGATGCTGAGCGAACGAGAGAAGCATCTGATCGGTCTGGCCGTTACGTTGACTCGTGGCTGCCAGGTTTGCACGAAAAACCGAATTGAAAAAGCTCGCAGCATCGGGCTAGCCGACGACGAGCTAAACGCACTGATCGCAGTAACGTCCGCCGTCAACAGCGGCGTCACGGCCGCTACCGGACGTGTCGCGTTCGGCTTGATCGAAGAAGAGAAGGCTTCTGATTGTGGCGATGTCTGCTCGCCAAGTCCTCAGTAATCTCGTCGAACTCAAACCGATGGTTGCTCTTAAAACGCTCAAATGAAAATCCCAACTCAGTTCAGTGCAGCAAGAACCCTCAGACAGTTCTTATTTTGCCTTGTGGCTTACACCTCGTTCGTTCAAGTGGCCAGTGCAGAACGCCAAGTCAGGGCAGAACATCCCAGTGTCCTGTTTCTGAACATCGACGACTGGAACGACTGGAACAGCGTGCTCGAGGGGCACCCTCAGGCGATCACGCCGAATATCAAGCGACTCGCGGAGCGTGGCGTCGTCTTTTCCAATGCGATCTGTTCCTCGCCGACGTGCTTTCCTTCACGCAGTGCGATCTTCACTGGGATTCACCCGGCGCGCTCCGGCAACATCGTGAATGACAACTCAATCCACCCTTGGCGTTTCTATGCTCCAAAGGCCATCACGCTGCCCAAACATCTTTCCAACCACGGTTGGAAGAGCATCGGTATTGGCAAGAACTTTCACAACAAGGATCGTGACGAGTTCGATGAATACATCAGCAGGAGCAGGCCCCTCAGGCAGAAGCCTGGAACCGGGCTCAATCTGAATCCGTCAGGCCGCTGGGGAGTCGCCGCTGTGCCGACCGCACAGATGCCAGACTACATCTCGGTTAGCCACGGCATCGAGAAGCTTACCAAAGTCAACGACCCGCTGTTTCTTTCACTGGGAATCTATCGCCCACACGTGCCCTGGGTCGTGCCGCAGAAGTATTTCGATCTCTACCCGCTTGATGACATCCAGTTTCCGCAGCGCCGCGCCGATGACCTCGATGATCTGCCGGAGCGGTTCAGTTTGCTAGCTCACTTGGAGGCAAAGTTCGGCAAGGGCTACAACCAAGAGCTGGCGGAGAAAGGCTACGACAAACAGTTCGTTCGAGCCTATCTGGCGTGCGTGACTTTTGCCGACGAGCAGGTGGGACGGATTCTGGATGCATGGAATGCGAGTCCACATTCCAGCAATGGCTACGTCGTTCTGTGGAGCGATCACGGATACAACCTCGGCGAAAAAGAAGCCTGGTCGAAGATGAAGCCATGGTACGATTCCGCACACTGCAATCTGATCATCGCCGGACCGGGAATCCCAACCGGCGAAGTATGCGATAAGGCGGTTTCGCTTCAGGATCTCTATCCGACACTGGTCGACTTGCTGAAGGTTCCGCCGCCGCCTCAACCCATCGATGGGAACAGTCTCGCGCCTTTACTCAAGAAACCGAATGCCAAATGGAACAAGCCCGTCGTGATGTCCAGCGAGTCGGACGGCATCCGCTGGGACGTGGTTCTGGACAACGACTATCGCATGACCCGGCTGATTACCGGTGAGACAGAGCTTTATCAACTCGCCGACGATCCACACGAATTCAACAATCTCGCAAATGCCCCCAGGTATGCCCCCGTCTTCAAGCGGCTCTCCCAGTACCTGACGTTCAGCTATCCGAAGATCACCGAGGACGGCTGGATTGAGGCCGAGGCCACGCCGTGCCAAACCTCGTCCGACTATCGACTGCGCGGCAATTGCCATTTCCCTCAACCGTTCCCGCGAGGCTCCGGCGGAAAGATCATCTGCGCCGATCTCAATGCCGGAAAAGGTAGCTATCTAGATTTTGTGGTAAAAGTGTCAACATCGGGGACTTACTCCCTAGGCGCGACGCTCTCAGTGGGAGACTCGTGTTCAGTCTTCGTTGACGATGTGGAGGACAAGGCTGCTCAGGCAGACACAGGCTATTCAATGATCAGTGTCGGCACAATTTCACCCGGCAGCGAAAGGCTCGAAGACGTTGCCATCGGGACAATTACATTTGATCGGCCTGGGCTCAAAATCATCCGAATTCAATCCAACGTCCGAAAACAGCAACTCAAGATCGACCGAATTCAACTTAGAAAGAAATCGACATGAATATAAAAGAAGATGGAACAGATCGCCGCGACTTCCTGCAAAGCGGATTGCTGGGAACTGCCGCTGCAGCAGGCCTAGCGATTTCGTCGACTTCTCATGTGACGGCTCAGACCGTTCGTGATGCCGCCGAGCCGGAGGTGACCAACGAAGTGGATGTGCTTGTGGTCGGTGGCGGATCGGCCGGGCATGTCGCGGCGATTCAAGCTGGGCGTGCAGGAGCGAAGACGCTGATTGTGGAACGCAACAGTCAGCTGGGCGGAACAACAACGACGGGCGGTGTTGCTTTTCCGGGTTTGTTCGACGCATGGGGAAAGCAGGTGATCGCCGGCATCGGCTGGGAACTGGTGAAGGAGAGCGTGGAGCTTGACGGCGGTACACTTCCCAACTTCGCCAAGGTTCCGCAGCGGCACTTTCACAATCAGGTCCACGTGAATCAGTTTCTCTACGCGATCCTGGCCGAAGAGAAGTGTGCTGAGGCTGGCGTCGAGATCGCGTACTACGAATTCCCGCAAACCGTGACGAAGACCGACAACGGCTGGCAGGTTGATTGCATTGGTTTTGGAACAAAGCGAAGGGTGCGGTGTAAGCAGATCATCGACTGCACGGGCGGTGCCGAAGTTGCTGGCATGTTGGGCTTTCCGCGGTTACGTGAAGAAGAGCGGCAGCCGGGATCGTATCTGTTCATGCTGGGAGGTGATCGCGCGATCGGTCGAAAACAGCTTCATCGCCTCTACGTGCATGGAGCCGACTCAACGAACTCGCGTACGGCGACGGAAGCGAACATGACGGGACGAAAGTCGATTCTCGCCCGCGTCCGCAAGGAGAAGAAACGGCTGATGCACCTGCAACCGGAAACTGGCTTCCGCGAAAGCTATCGCATTCAGGGCGAGACGCTGATCACGGTGAACGACTACACATCGGGCCGTGTGTTTGACGATGCGATCAGCTATGCGTTTTATCCCGTTGATCTCCATACAAAGACAGGCGTCAGGCCGAAGCCATTGAAGCGAGGCAAAGTACCAACCATCCCGCTGAGCGCGCTGATCCCGAAGGGCAGTCGCAACATCATCGTGGCCGGCCGGTGCGTCAGCAGTGATCGACTGGCGAACTCTGGTCTGCGAGTTCAGGCGTCATGCATGGGCATGGGCCAAGCAGCAGGAGTCGCAGCGACATTGGCGGCAAAGTCGGGAACAACACCACTCGAAGTTCCGCTGACAGAGATACACACGTTGCTTAAGGAGCACGGACAAATCATTCCGGGGAAGGCTTAGTCGATTGAGATTGCCATGTAGAAGGGGCTCACACAAAGACGCAAAGTCACGAAGAGTCGATATGAAGAACTGCTTCTTTGTGTCTTCGTGGCTTTGTGTGAGATAGAAAGCTCGAGGCAAAGGAATGAGGGCAGAGGAATATACTTCGATTTCAGTCGGCCTCTCTGAATTCCTTTGCCACCATTCCTCTGCCTGAAGTCTTCATGAAGAAATACCGACGTAGCTTTGTTTCGCTCCTGACTGCACTGAGCTTTATTGTTCTTGCTGTGACGGGAATCCTGGCTTTTGTGCGGCCATTCTCGATTAGCATTGTCGGTCTGCACGCGCTCATGGGATTTGTCTTCATCGGTATGATCGCACTGCATGTGACGAATAACTTCAGCAGCCTGTCTCGATACGTGCGTAGCAAAGTCCTGTGGCTGACTCTTGCGATCACCGGCAGCTTAACAGGACTCTTTCTTTGGCAGCCCGATCCGATCCGCAGCGTTCTGGCGTTAAGCCAGAATCTGGGACCGGCGATCGACCAGTTCAAGATGGAAGACGACGGGCTCGTTTATCACTACAGCCCGTCTGCAGATTACAAGATGGCGCTGACCATTCGCGCCGGTAAGACATTCGACGTCAAGACGCCGCCGCATGTTGCCATCTGGCTCGAAAACGCATCCTTCTACCACATCAAAACCCTGCACGAACCAGACGACCTGAATTCCGGCCGGGCCGCTCTACCGTACTGGGACTTCAAAGTCCGAGGCTGGGAAGAAGCCCAGCGGAAGGCAGCAGAATCCGGAGTGGACCTGAAAGACCAACAAGAAATCGATGGCGTGTCCGGCGCGACGCGGAACAGTTCATTCGATCCAGCCGACTACATTCTGCCTGCCGACTCAGACACCCCAATGCCCTATCGCCTGCTCATCGAGATCGACCAGCCTGAAGACGATCAACCGTCGCTGGTCTACTCCGTCGAAGTCGACAATGCCGATCCGCGAGCATTTCAATTGCTGGACCTGGTTGGATACCCGAAGCGTGAAGAGGATGACGAAAACGGCAAGGAAGTTTGGGCGCTGTATTTCGTGGACGATCGTATCGATTCGGCACTCGGGTTGATCGACAGTGCGTTATTGACGATCGACCGAAACTGAACGCGACGCGGATCGCTCAATTTCTGCAAATCAGAGAAGTTCTTCGTTAAACTAGTGATTGAACGGTAGCGTTCGTAGTAGATTTCGCCAGAAATCCCCGTCACTGGACTTCGGGCGAAGTCCACTACGCCGCCCTTTTTTCATGTTGATTGACTTCGGGGATCCCAATGAACTTTCAATTTAATCGACGTCACATTCTTCGCGGAACGGGAGCCCTGATCGCACTGCCCGCGTTGGAATCGATCGGCTTTCGACGATTTGCTTCAGCTGCCGAGGCAGCTCCCGCCGGTCCGTCCAAACGCGCCGTCTTTCTAAGCATCGGCTTCGGCGTGACCAAAGAGACTTGGTTTCCTGATCGGTCCAGGACTGGCAGCGACTACCAACTCTCTAAGGGACTCTCACCGCTGGCTCGTCACCAGTCCGATATCACTGTGGTGCAGGGATGCTCGAACCAGTTCACCAACGAAGCTCACTGGGGCAGCACCTTCTGGCTCACGGGGGCCAATCGTTATTCTGTGCCCGGCCAGAACATGGCCAACAGCATCTCCGCCGATCAGGTCGTCGCAAAGCATTTGGGGCAGGACACTCG
>CAYQMZ010000116.1:8270-13254 GCA_964418725.1 uncultured Pirellulaceae bacterium | reverse complement strand
GTTTGGAGCAGCAGGCATGTGCGTTTGTTTCCTACTGTTGGGTATGCTCACACCGACATACGGTTCCGTCATTCTCTTGATTCTGGTCACCGGATTCTTCGCGGGATTCTATATCGTGCCTCTGCAGGCGCTCATCCAATTGCTTTCGCCGGATGACGAGCGTGGACGCATCATCGGTACTGCCGGCGCCATTTCTTTTTGCTTTAGCTCGCTGGGGCCAGTCGTGTTTTGGCTGGCAACCAACGTCGCAGGGATGAAAGCAAACAAGATTTTTTTGATTTGTGCAGCCATGGCGATCGTCGGGACGATTTACGGCGTGATTCAATTGAAGAAGATAATGGACTACCGCGAGCAACAGCGCAAGCTTGCGGGCTAACGCTCAGAACGATTCGCGAAATCAGATTGCGCCAACCCTTTAGAACAATTGAGGCGGATAAACGTGCTAGGTGCAGAACTGGATACTTCGAGCTACTTGAATCGACTGAAGGATGAAATCGACCGGCTAGACCAAGGTGCCATACAGCGTTGGGCGGATCTGGTTTACTCCGCCTGGGAACAAGAGAAGTTTGTTTTTGTGTTCGGAAACGGTGGTTCAGGGACGAACGCTACGCATTTCAGTGAGGACTTGGGCAAGAGCTCGCTTAGACCTGACGACCTGATGGACGAAGGCAAGAAACGCCTCAAGATCATGAGTCTGACTGACAACCTTGGTTGGATCATGGCTGTTGGGAACGATGTGGGTTATGACCAGATCTTTCAACAGCAACTCATGAACTACGGCTCAGACGGCGACCTCGTTATTGCGATCAGCGGTTCCGGGAACAGCCCGAACATCATTAACGCCGTCGAATGGGCGAAACGTCACGGACTGACAACGTTTGGCTTAAGCGGATACGGCGGCGGCAAGCTGAAAGAAATTCAAGACGACGGCCTGCACGTTGCCCTAGATGATATGGGCATGGTCGAGAGCATTCACCTGTGTGTATTTCACTGGGTGTTGAACGATGTCTATGCCCGAATCAACCAAGAAGGTCGCTACGCCTAAGGTACGCTTTGCTTGCTGCTAACGGCCGCGATTCCATCGCAGGGCTCCGCCAACCAGACGTCCAAATCGTCGCATCAATGATCGATCATCGATTTGACCGTGCTGATGAATTCTTATGGTGGGGTCGCGTTCTAGGACGGCGTCTTTGATTGCTTCGACGACTTCGTCTGTTTGTCCGCCGTAGGTGTACTGCAACGGAACGTGCGGTCTGCCGCCTTCCGTAAGAATGGAAATGGTCGGACCTTGGTATTCCACACGCGATATCGCGGTTACCGGCACACGCATTTCCGTTGATCGGGGCCACGGCGTTCGCCACGTTACGAATTCTCGATCGACGCAGAAGCTCCAGACTCGCGGTACGATGAGACCTGCAATGAAGAACAGCGAAAAGGAAAGCAATAGCGCGGCGGCTATCGATGCCGCAATGAGTTCGTGCCGGTTTGCTGCAGCGACTCCGGCCGGACGGAGTAGGCTCTGTTTCAGAAGCTGACTTATCACAACAACGGTTGCGAAGATGATCGGCAAGCTGGTGATGACGAAAAAGGGATTCCGGCTCGTCGATTTGTATTCGAATAGTGTCTCGTTTTCCCGAGCGATCGTGCGATCAACACTGGGTGGTGCGTAGGGGTTCGGTGAGTCCATCGTGCCTGCCGCGAAGCGATGAAGGAATGGATGGTAAACTGCCTTCGATCGTTGGACGCACGGTTGAAGACCCTATCACTGTAGCGAGAACCAGATGCCGTCGCCATCGACTCGATCGACAATCAACGGTAGCGGAGATGACAGAGTCGTGTGTCAGGCGGCTTGCCCGGCGCCCGATTGTCCCAGCAGTGCATTGACCGCAGCAAAGACGCGTTCGGGCGTGAGATCATTCATACAGCGATGATGTCCCAGCGGGCATACGCGTTTCCCGCAGGGCGAGCAGTCGAGGCGGTCGAACATTTCGATCGAGTGCGTGGCATAGTTGTAGCTCCACGCCGGGTCGATTGGGCCGAAGAGCGTCACCGTTGGCACATCAAAGGCGGACGCAATGTGTCGCGGCCCGCTGTCGGTAGAAACAAGCAGCGAGCTACGACGGATACAGGCTTTGCTTGCCTCAAGGCTCAAGTCTTGATCCGCCATGCTTCGTATGAATGGATGGCGCGCGATATCTTCGATTTCTCGAGCGGCATCCACTTCTTTCGGTCCGCAAAGAATGAGGACTCGGTGACCGGAGTCTGCCAATTGCAAAGCAAGTTGTGCCGAGTGTTGGTTGGGCCAATGCTTGGCGGCACCGTAGGCGCCACCCGTATTCATCGAGATGACGCTTTGATAGGGTTCCCAGCCGAAATTGTTCCAGACACCATCCGCCGCCAGTTCGCCGGTTGCCGTTGTGTACAACTCAGGCTGGCGCGACTGGACTTCGATTCCCATCGCGGTCAAGAGCTGAAGGTAGTAGTCGACTGCGGAGATCGGTTCGTATTTTCCCAGATGCTTGGGGGCACGCAGGCCGGTCGTCAAAAGCATATTGCGCCCGTTGCGTGCGTAGCCAATTCTCTCTGTCGCTTTGGATCGCCAAGCCATCCATGCGGCACGAAGAGAATTCGTCAGCAGTATCACTCGGTCGACTTCTTCGTCGCGAAGCTGTTGGATGACGCTGCCGCCGCGAAGTTTCTTGTCTTTCGACTTGCGATCGAACCAAATCATTTGGTCGACCCACGAGTTACCGGTCAGGACCTCGCGAATGTAGGGCTTCGCAATTCCGATGATTCGAGCGTTGGGGCCAAGATGTCTACGAAGGTTGCGTAGCGTGGGAGTAGCCATCACCACGTCGCCAATCCAGTTCGGCAAAAAAACGGCTGTCGTGCCGGCCACGTTGAGTCCTCTGTCCTATTTGCGCAATCGTGCCACCTTGGGAATCTCGTCTATACGCGGTTTCGCCGAATTCAGAAATCCCAGTTGTTGACGAATCCGTCCATAGGTTACGTTCGCCGTCACGATTCCTAATGTTTGCTCCTGTTCTTAGTCGCGACTAGAAAGCAACGATGACCAGCCCAACATCACTCCATATCGCACTCGTTTCGACTCAAGCGAATTGGCACGGCGGAGAGAAACAGGCAGCACTGCTAGCTACGGGGTTACAACGACGTGGACATCGATGCTCGATTCTTTGTCGCGAAGACGGAGAATTCGCCAAGCAGATGTCGAGCTCCGTTGCAGAAGAAAACGCAAACGGTGCCTTTGAAGTTCACCCCATTCCACGACGAGTTCGATCGCCGCGAGCGATTTTGCAGATCCGTCGAACGTTGCGGTCGATTCAGCCTGATGTACTGCATGCGAACGATGCACACGCACTGACGGCCAGTGGAGTCGCCGCCTTGGGGCTCTCGATCCCGCTTCGTGTGGCCGCTCGGCGAGTCGACTTTCCTTTGCGATCCGCCAGAAAGTATCAATGGTTCGCGGATGGACTGATTTGCGTTTCGACTGAGGTTTCTCGGATCTGTGAGCAATCGGGCATTCCGCACGATCGTATGGAAGTTGTTCACGATGGGGTCGAACCGGAGTTCGGGGAGTCGGGGTGTCGCGAAAGCGGTCGACGAAGCTTAGGCCTCCATGATCGGCAGCCGATGCTGTTGACGGTGGCCAAGTTGACGGATCACAAGGGCCATCGATTTTTGCTGCAGGCAATGCCTCAACTAATCGAGTCATACCCCGATCTAGTTGTGGCATTGGCCGGCGATGGAGAACTGCGATCAGAGTTGGAATCACTGGCGTCGGATTTGGGGATCGCGTCGAACGTTCGATTTCTGGGGTATCGCAACGACGTGAGTGACTTACTGGCTGCGGCTGATCTGATCGTGCAGCCGTCGCATATGGAAGGGTTGTGCAGTTCGCTGATTGACGCCATGTTTGCGGCCCGACCGATTGTTGCATCGCACGCTGGCGGAATCCCGGATTTGCTCGATGTGCCATCCTCTGAATCGCCAGTTGCTTGGTTGGTGCCACCGCGCGAGCCAAAGCAACTTGCCGCAGCCATAGAAAACGCCCTGGGAGATCCCGAGCAGGCGAATGCGCGAGCCCAAGCGGCTCGGCAGCGGGCACTCAGGAAATTCACGGCCGAGCAAATGGTGGAGTCGACCTTAGATGCCTATGAGGCCATTGCTCGTCGGCGATATGGTGCACGGGTATCTCTCGCGAGTCTACGGCACGGATCACATACGGCCAGTCAAGCGGCTCGATCGGCCGCCTGAGGTGTCGGTGGCGTAGTCGTCTGTGCAATGGTGGGCTCGAAGTCTGACAGTTGGCGACCATGTGTAAGTTGCCAAAAGTAGAATTGCTTGATGAACGAGTAGTAACCCGTGAGCCCCGCGATGAAGAAGCCAAGCAGGCCGTCACGCCAGCCCATCTTCAGCACATAGCCACGCAGAAAGCGTAATGGTGCGTTGAAGATCAGGTGACTTAGTTCTGGTTTACGTCCCTGTTTCTTCCACAGCTTCGCTTGTTGCAATGCATAGTGGTGCATCTTCCGGAGATACGGATCCAATTCCCAGGCGGTGTAGTGGGTGAGTTTTTGCTGCAGCCTACCTAAGCGATTCGCTGAAACGTCGATTTCGGAATGATCGGTGTGCAACTTGTAGCGGCATTCGTCGCGACTGAACAACCTTGTCACGCGGTCGCTTGCCCAGTCACCGTGATCGATCGGATGGCCTAAGAAGAAATTCCGCCGCGGCACTGAGTAGGCCAAGACGCTCGGCGAGGAAGTGGCGTTCCTACTGCGAAGGGTATCGCGAATTTCTGTTGCAAGTTCTGGTGTGACGCGTTCGTCGGCATCTAACACGAAGATCCAGTCGCAGCTTGCTTGCGGGATTGCCCAGTTCTTGAAGTCACCTGAATCGACGTAGTCTCTTTCGATCACGCGATCGGCATCTCGCCGTGCTAGCTCCAGTGTGCCGTCCGAGG
>CAYQMZ010000116.1:0-8260 GCA_964418725.1 uncultured Pirellulaceae bacterium | reverse complement strand
GCAATCAGCCGAGCAGAAGCAATGCATGCAGCGATATTCTGTGCTTCGTTTTTGCACGGAATAAGTACCGTAAGATTTAGGGGACGCGTCATCACCATTCCTCGTTTGGTCTGTGCGCACTTATAGCTGCATGTGACGCAATGAATAAAGACCGGTCTAGCGGAGCTAGTATTGCCAGTGCGGCACCTGAATCAGGCACCCTGGACGCGAGCAGTCGTGGCGGCTCACGTGCACTCAGGGGGTCTCTAAACCACCATGCGCGAAACACGTTACGAATGAACGTCGGCAGGCAGTGGCGTCAGACCTTGAAAGTATGTTTTCAGCCCGCGCATTTTACGACCAACTGCCGTCATTCGTCGGCAACCGAATCGCATGTCTGTTCTAGCAATTCCTCGAGGTCGTCGTGTCCTTGGATCACTCTCAGTTCCACCAATAAGGCACGCAATGGGACGCCGGCCAGTTCGTCGGTCTCGACTTTGACCAGATCCTTATGCGTGCAGATCACAAGATCAGGTTGATGGTCAGTCACCCAACGAAGCAGCGATTCAATGTCATCGCGACCAAACGAATGGTGATCTGGGAACGAGCGGAAATCGACAACATCGGCACCACATTGCTGCAGTGTGTTGCGAAACCCATTTGGATTACCAAGACCGCAAAAGGCCAGCACCTTGCGTCCTTGCAGCATGGCGACATCCATTCGCGGCGAATCAAGACTCGCTTTTTCTAGTGGCAATTCTTTGGTGGCTGGCCCGTTGGGACCTGGATCGTTGGGATCTGGATCGTGAATCGGATCGGGCGTAACGTCGCCGGAGAACGAACTGCTGCTGGCCAATTGAGTCGGTTGATGAGCGACTTCGATCCATGCTGCCGCAGGTGCCAATTGTTGTACGCGTTGGCGGATTTGATCTCGCTCCGTGGCGTCTACCATGTCGGCTCGTGAAAGCACCACAGCATGGGCACGTTGAAGAGCGGATGTGGGTTCACGAAGTGTGCCACGAGGGAAGACGTGTTCGAATCCGAATGGTTCTAAGGCATCGATCAACACGATGTCTAAGTCGCGTTCCAATCTGCGATGTTGAAAGCCATCGTCTAATAAGATGACCTGCATCCCAAGCTCATCAATTGCCGTCTCGCTGGCAGTGACTCGGTCTGGATTTTGAACGTGAGGTACGTCCGGCAGTTTGGCGCTCAGTTCTCGAGCTTCATCATTCTGCTGATCCCCTTCGCTTCCGTAGCCTCGACTGACAATCCCCACACGGATGCCACGTTGGCGGAGCCATCTCGCGATGTAGTGGACCATCGGCGTCTTGCCAGTTCCGCCAAGCGTCAGGTTGCCGACGCAGATCACCGGTGCGGCGACACGGCATGTCTGTTTTTTGCCCTGGTCGTAGGCGCGGTTGCGATACCTCACGGCCCAGGTGTAAGGCCACTCGGCGAGTCTCAAGCACGCGCGCAAGAGAGAAGCGGTCAGGCCCTTACGGCGGCCACTTACGATCGCTCTGAATTGTTGCCCTGTCAGCAAAACGGTACCTACGAAAGTGATTCCTCAGAAGCGTCACAGCACGAATCTCTTCGCGAGTCGTTAGCCGTACCGTGATTAGACCGAGTTGAACTTTGGGCCAAGAAAAGCCAAAGGATGCTAGCAATCATCTTGGATTCTCACTGAACCGACGACGATACACCCTCTACGTCGGAAACAGCTCGTTGGAAACAGCTTTTTTATCACACCGCATGGAGGGCTAATACACCAACCAATGAGGAGTTGCGATGACGCTTCGCACGCGGATGGCCTGCATGGTCATATTGCTTCTACTCGGTTGTGTTTTTGCCGCCCCCTTCTACCAAACTGAGAATTCGAAAAATCAGTCCACCGAATCGACTCTGCCTACATTGCAAATTCAATGGGGAAGCGAGTCGACAACGGGCGTAGAAGCACCAACGAGCAAGGCAAAGCCAACCTCCACCCATACTTGGGTGCAGCCACGAAAAGACTCCGATGCTAAAGACGCTGCCGGTTCGAAATCGGAAGCCCAGCGTGAAGACGTTTCGGAAGGCAGGAATCCCATTCTGTCGCGCAAGACACGCGCAATCTTCAGTCGTCCTATTCCGGACCTAGATATTCCCGCGATTCACGCATCCAGTATTCCGGGACTGTCCCGAGCGACTTCTGCAGACGGAACTCCGCCCTCCAGAGCCTCGCGGGAGACAACGGCGCACCGGCAACCGACAGAACACCGGGTGCTCAAGCGACCTCTAGCGACTCTGGGCCAGCCTGTCGCCTCCCGATCGGTAGACACCTTGTCCCAAACGGTAGACGACTTGGATGCACACTCACCGACGCGAGCCCGCCCCTGGCTGAGAAACTCTGCGACACCCGGTGAGTCTCTGAGCGGTCGACGGTCGGCTCGACGCTTTGAGGCAACGGATATTCAGTGGCCCCAAAGAGAAGCCCGTGGCGACTTCGCCAATGCGGGAGAAACGATGTCCGGCTCGGTCAACGAGTCCGGCTCAGCCAATGATCCTCGCCATACGTTTGAGCGGAGCTTCACGCAAAACGATCGAGCTATGCAGGTCGCTCATCGGCCATCGACGTCGGCAAAATCAGACTCATCACGTATTCATACAACTCTTACTAGTCCAATGCTAACAACAGAAAGGCGGCTCAACCCCATCCAAGATCAACACGATTCAAAGCATGTTCGCGAATCGCAAACTGTTTTGACACCCGTAAGTTCCCAACTAGCCTCCGGCAGGGCGCGTTCTTCAGGCGTTCATCAGGAGTGGGAAAACGATACGCCACAGCAACAGGTCGACAATCTGGATCGCCAGACGCGTTGGCATCGCATCTCGCGTTTTGACAATCTGAGCGAACTCTCCAAGAAGTACTACGGCACGCCTGAGTTCGCTCTATTCATCTTTGAAGCCAACCGGCAATCGCTGGCAAGCCCCGACATTCTTCCGCTCGGATTGGAGTTGATCATCCCGGCACGAGCGAATGGACATCGGGCACCGACACGGCCACACGATCGTTCGAGTGGGTCGCCTGTGGCACCTTTGTCTCCGGTCCAAGTGCAATACGGCTGGAGGGGTGCCTATGAAGAATGAAGGTAGGCAGGTTTGCCTGTTGCGATAGCTTCGGCAGTCAGCCGTGATGTATCGATAAAGCCAGCTTCAGAGAACTGAGGCTGGCTTTTTTCTTTGCGGCTTTGTTGGGTTACATTGCCAAAGCTCTTGGCAGGCGAAGGAAATGTCCGCTCGCACGTTAGCGTTCGATCGATCCCGAGGCGTCCGCGGGAACGAAGCCCTGCTGTTCGTACGGAGCTTCGGTGTAGCTGTCGTCTGAACTGAAACCATTCGAGCCGAAACCATCGGAACTGCCCCCGATGGATCCTGCGTGCGTTGGATCCTCGTGAGTCGTATCAGCGTGCATTCGGCTGGCATCCATTGCCGGACCCAATGTGACTTCAGGCGACTGTGTCAGGTACCGATCCGCGGGCTGCCGAACCTGCGAACGCAATTGTTCGCCGTGGATCAACACATCTTCCGTACTGACGTTGGCTTTGGGTACCAGTTCGAAATTGACAGTGCGTTCGTCGCGAATTTCGCGCGGAACGATGTTTTCTGAAACGAAGTCCAGCGGAGGTACCTGGTACCAGGGTGTGGGGAAACGCTGGTTGACGGAAATCGTTTCGTAGCCGTCTTTGACGAGGCGGAAATTTCGGGTTCCGTAGTACGTGAACTGCGTAGAAACTGGAGTTCGCCCAATTTCTTGGCCGTCGATGAAGACGAGCGCACCTGGGGGGGTACTTCGTACGGTAAGCCGACGTCGCACGCAGCCTCCCAGCGAAGTGACCACCAACAGCAGTAAAAAACAGGTCCGAAATCTCAAGCTTCACGCCCTTGGAGTGTGTCTGTGGCCGAAATGGCGGCGGATTCTAGGAGACTTGCGAGGTACCCGCTAGGTCACATTTGCTGTTCTGTCGAAGTGAAAATTGCGCGATATCGCTTTATGCATCACTTCCAAGTGCGGCAGTGTCTACAGCAACGATTGTTCGCCTCCGTCGAGTGCAAGCTGATGTTGCGGCAAATAACCCGCATCGCAAATCCCGCCAATTCCATCGTGAGATTCAGACGTATGCTTTGGGGATTCGACATCCGACCATTCCCGCCCCTTGGACGGCGACCGGCGCGACTATCTCGAGACCGAACAGAACGATAGAATGCACCGCTTGCATTTTTCATGATCACAGCCGCCCCGCCACCGACTTCGTCTATGTCGAAAGTTGCCTCTTCCAACGAGCACGTTTCATATGCTGCTCGCAGCGACGTGGGGATGAAGCGTCCACAAAATCAAGACTCATTTGATACCGAGGTTCAGGACGTCGCTGGTTGGCCTCAGTCCGGCTATCGATTCTTGGTCGCTGACGGTATGGGAGCACACGCGGCCGGCGAATTGGCCAGTCAATTGGCCGTTGATCAAGTCCGTCATTTCTATGCCACCAACGCCGTGGACCCGCGCGTCGCAGTTGCTCAGGCATTGAAAGATGCGAATAAGCACATCTTCGAACGCGGGCAGGCCGATCCGCAGTTGTACAACATGGGGACAACGTGCAGTTCGCTTGTGCTGCTGCCAAAGGGTGCCCTGGTTGGTCACGTTGGGGATAGTCGTATCTATCGCTGTCGAGGCGAGCGGATTCAACAGCTGACTTTTGACCATAGCCTTGTCTGGGAAATGCGAGCGGCAGGTCAGCTGCGAGGCGACGACGAAAACACAGCTGTTCCAAAGAACGTCATCACGCGGTGTCTAGGCCCACATGCAGAAGTGGAAATCGACATCGAGGGTTACTTCTCTGTTAGGAAGGGAGATACGTTCCTACTTTGCAGTGACGGGCTCACGGGACGCGTCATGGACGAGGAAATCGGAGCAGTAATTCGATACCTTGATCCAAGCGAAGCCGTCGACTTCTTGGTGGATTTGGCGAACCTTCGTGGTGGGACAGACAACATCACGGTAATCGCGAGTCGTATTCTCAGTGACGAACTTGCCGCCGACGGCGAAGTAAAGGACACCGTGGTGCAAAGCTCGGGCACCCATCCGGCTTGGTGGTTGTTGGCAGGTATCGGTTTGGTGTCGGCTTTGGTGGGCACACAAATCAGTCAGCAGCCAGTGACGATTGCCGGTTGCGTGACATTCGCCTTCGGGGCGCTGGGAGCTTTGGCACAGTGGCTGCGCCAGGGTGACAAGAATCGAGCGAAGGGGCTACCGATAAGTCCTTATGTGACCGCGAACGCCTACGTGAATCCGAATTTCGTCAATGGAATTTGCGCAACGCTGGATGCGATGGCGACGGCATTTCCCGAGCTCAAGATTGCTGAAGAACTAACGTCGTTGCGAGAGTTGGCCGCGCGTGAGAGTGGGCCGCTTTCCGACTCAGAGAGCGCACGTGTTTGCCGTCGGTTTGCAGCGATTGCCCGACAGTTGAGGCAAAAAGTCTAGTGCGCCGCGTGAGAGCGTCATTCGAGGCTTAGGCATCGAAGCTCATCCCCGAATCCAAATGGATTATGAGCAAAGTCACTTAGGATGAATGAAGCTCCGCGAACTTCACTCACGCGACTTGCTTGTCAGGGCGGCCTATTGTGCCTCGTGTTCGCGACGATCAATCTCGTGTGGTTGTACCCGGCCAAGTTTGGTCTGAAGACTCAGCCCATTGCGGCGACTGTCAGTCTGTACTTTCTTGCGTCCGGTTTGTGGCTTTGGAGCCTACGCACGACGGTTTCTTTGGGACCTGGGCTAACACAAAGGCGGCTAACTCTCGTTGTCTTCTGGTTCGCAGTTTGTTTTCGAGCGATTCAGATATGTGCTCCGCCCATCCTGGAACTTGATCTCTACCGTTACATGTGGGATGGCATCGTTGCAAGTAATGGAACGTCTCCCTATTCGTATTCGCCGCAACAGGTGCTGACGCAGGACGTGGTGATCGAAGATCAGGGGCTAAGGAAGTTGTCTGAGCTCGCGACGAAGACTCCGTCCCATCACGCGATTGTTTCGACCGTACACTTCGCCGAATACACCACCATTTATCCTCCAGCCAGCCAAGTGGTCTTTGCCGTGACGATGTGTTGCGTGCCAGATGGTGCAAGCGTCGTAGCTCATGTAACGGCAATGAAAATTGCTCTCGTCGTTTTTGATCTGCTGACCATGACTGTTGTGCTGTGGCTGATTCGAATGACCGGCCTACAGGTCGGATGGTTGGTTGCGTACGGATGGAACCCGCTGGTGATCAAAGAGATCGCCAATAGCGGACATCTCGACTCGATAGCCGTATTCTTCGTTGTAGCGGCCGTCTACCTATTGTTGTCAGCCAATAAACTTGGAGCGGCAACGGGAGTTGATGTGACTTCGCACGGTAATGCTCAGAAGCCGTTCCGTTTCGGCTGGCCGGGAATTGCGTGGCGAAATACGTGGCGAAACGCGTGGAGAGAATTCGGCTCCGCTCTATGTCTTTCGGTTGGTACTGCGGCCAAGTTGTTTCCGGTGATCTTGGTGCCGCTTTTCGCGATGGTGCTTATCTGCAGACGTGGCTGGTCTTCGGCGGCCCGATACTGTGTGCTCTATTTACTGCTGTCCGCGGCGTTCATGAGTTGGATGCTGTTGGAAAACGACTTCGTTCAGTCGAAGTTCGGGCATCAGCGAGCGGTCGCGAGTTCCGCACACGAAAACTCAAGCAAAGAGGGACTCAACGGATTTCTGAAACACTGGCGTATGAACGACTGCTTGTTTACTTTTGTCTTTGAGAATTGTAAGCCGGACGGGACAACGGCCGTGAATCGCGCCTGGTATGTGGTGACGCCGGACTCTTGGCGTCAAAGCATCGACAGGAAGGTTCGTGCCGCCGGTTGGAGTGACTCGCCACCGTTCTTTGTTGCTCGCGTCTTTTCACTGACTGCCTTTGCGGTTCTTTATTTGGTCGTGCTCATGCGAATGCGGCAACGGTTGGGCACCACGGAGTTAACTGTGTGGCGGAACGAATCCAGTCAGTTGGTATTGGAGGCCTCGTTTCTGGTGCTCGCGATCTTTTTCGTATTACAACCCACACAAAACCCCTGGTATTGGGTCTGGGCGTTGCCATTTGTCTGCTTCGCGAGTAACCGCGGATGGTTGCTGGTAAGTGTATGCCTGCGCTTTCTGTTTAAGTTCTCTGAGCTTGAGTTTCAATTCTGTGGGATTCTCTACAAAAAGGCCGCCATCTTCGATCATTGCGTCGCTTGGCTGGAGCATGCGGCAATCTTCGGCGCGGTCATCGTGGGCATGATGCACAAGATGAGGAGGCAAGCTCAATCCATGATTCGTGTACCCTCACATTGAGAAATCTCGCTGATTGCTTACAGTGGTTCTCAGGCGGTCGCGGGCGAGGTGTCTGTATCCGTTGTACAAACCGAATCAATTCTTCTTGCTCGGGAATTTCATCCGATGAAAACTGTGAAAGTTCTTTTTGGTATTGCGTTTTTAGCTTCGACGATCGCGCTGTGTGGTTGCACATCCGAGTCAGCTCCAGCACCCCAGACTCCAGCAGCAAACAGCGGGTCTTCGGACGCTAAGCCTGCTTCGTCTGATGCGAAGCCAGCTGCTGAAGAAGCCGAAGCGGCTTCCGACGACAAGGGTGAAGCAGCTCACTAAGTCTGTTAGCAGTCGAACCTGCACCTGAGCGAGCCATCGGAGACGCCTCCAGCCTCAACGGAAGCTGGGGGCGTGATGTTCGGAATGGTGCCGGCTGTTTTCTTTGGGTGTCCGGTCGCATTGAACCGGGCACTGTAGTTCGTTTCGCTCTCTTCGAAACGCCGCATGTCTGAACCTGCTTCAAAAGTCCAGCGCGGAAAGTATCTGTCCACGGTTCCGCCTCAAGAAATCGTCCCCATCATTGACGGCCGGTATGAATCCAGCGTCAAGGGTATCTATGTGATCGGTGACGTGACCGGCTTTCCACTTGTGAAGGTGGCAGCCAATCAAGGTCGCGAAGTTATCGAACGGATGGACGAGTCGGGTGTTGTCACGACCAAGGCGAACGCGGCGACTGGCAGTGAGACGGGGCTGGATCTGGTCATCGTCGGCGGTGGACCCGCTGGCATCTCGGCCGGCATCGAAGCGGCCAAACGAGGCTGGAAGTATGTCGTGTTGGAGCGAGCGAAAATTGCGAGCACGGTCCGCAGCTTTCCACCGGGAAAGAAGGTCTATGCAGAACCCCGCTCGATGCAGAAT
>CAYQMZ010000115.1:0-13269 GCA_964418725.1 uncultured Pirellulaceae bacterium | reverse complement strand
AACGTCGACGCATGGCGAAGTTTAAGGCGGTGCTTCAAGAAATGGAGACCGAAGACGTGCTTGGTGCTCTGCGTGATCTAGGTGATGACCTGAAGAAGGAAAGCGGCCAGTCGATGGCCCAATGCGAGTATTGGTCCGACACGATGGATCGCTGGGCGGAAGACTTGGTTGATCCCGCCGGCGGCGGTACGTGACCGGGCGGCAAATCGGCTGGCAGTTTGCCACCATCGATCATTTTGGAAGTACTTCAAATCTTGGAAGCGGAAATCACCCTCCGCGAAGATACCCGCGTCGCCGAACAGGCTCGACCGGCAATCAAAGCGGAAGAGCACGAAACGTCAGCCGGCAAATTGGCTGACGATCAGCAAGAGCTTGCGGATCGGACTCGTGATGTCGTTGAACGAATACTCGAGCTACCCGATGCAAAGGCCAACTTTGGCAAAGAGCTAAACCTGCTCAACAACGTTGCCGGTGTGATGGACGAAGCACGGGGCATCTTGGAATCGCACGAGACGGGAAAGCCAGCGATCGCGGCTGAAACCGAAGCGATCGAACTATTGCTCGCGGCGAAACGCATTAACCCCAAGCGCGGCGGCGGTGGAGGAGGCGCGTCGCCGGGAGGTGGTGGCGGCGGAGACGATGCCGACTCAGCACTTGCCCTGCTGGGTAAGAGTAATGAGACCAAGGAAGTCCGAGAGGACACGGGCAACACGCAAACTACCGGTACAGCCGGTGCCAAGCTGCCTCCCGAATGGCGTGAGGGAATCGATGAGTATTTCAATCGCCTTGAAGGGCAACGCAGAGGATGAGGATTGCTGCAATGAGTTCGGTCGTGTTTCGCGTGAGATTTGGCAGGCTGATTGGAATCCTGATTTTGATCAGCCTGGTTGGTGCTTCTGTACAGGCAGCAGAGCCACCGCCTAAGAAAGGAGTTGCGGCTCAGGCGGTTCGCGCCGTGCTTCGAGTCTTCACACCGAAGGTTCCTCCAGCGGTGAACTTGGTCCCGCCGGTCCTCCCGCCAGAAGCGGCCCAAGCACCGGTCAACGCGGATCCGGATTCGGCGGCCGATGAATTAGAAAAGAAGCTCAAGAAGAAGCCGGCGGGTGAGCAGACGGCCAAACGATTCAAGTCCCAAATTGGCGCAATTACGCGCAGCGAGCTTGTGTTCATGCACGACGTATGCGAACTGCGACGCTCCCAATTCGATTCCATTCGCGTTAAAGCTGATGCTGCCACACGATTGGTGGCCTTGAAAGCGGCGTCGGTTGAAATCGCAATGCACAACGGTTGGGATGGTCGCCAGCCCAAGACTCCCGACGTGAATGGGACGATCGAAACAGCACTTTTGAATGCAGCAGAGAAGTACGTCGACCAACGACAATTGAAGCTCTATCAAGACGAAATCCGTACGCGCCAATCGTTCCGCAAAGAGGCAGAAGCCTCGGTGATTCTCGGCTACATCGATCGCGAACTGATGCTCACGGCAAAACAACGCGAGGCACTCTTGCCGTCATTAGTGAAGGCATGGAAGAGCGACTGGAGCGAACGTCTGGGTGTGATGGAAGGCAATGGAATTCAGTTCCTGCCTGCCATCCCCAAGTCGGAGATCCGGAAACACTTGGAGCCACTACAAAAGCAGCTCTTCGACTCTGCATTCAAACAATCTCACTCGGTATTCTTTGGCATGCAAATGCACAATTTGCCACGTGATATCAAAGGGCTTCCGCCGCTGGAGGAAGTGCTTGAATTTGCACCCGAGGAGGCCACCAATTGAACACCACGACACGCAATCGCGTCATTGTTTTTCTTGCTGCATTGACGGTCTGGAGCATTTTCTGTCGAGGGGAACTGCACGCACAGTTTCGATTCAACATCCATGAAGTAGCCGACCAGGCTTTCCCCGAAACGAAGACTGTGACAATACCGCCGAAAGCAAATCAGCGTCGGCAGCCAGCTGGATTCAACGTTAATCAAAACATTGATGCGTGGTTGTTTCAACTTCACCGAACCGAATCCGGTACGCGAAGCCATCTGCAGAAACAGTTGGCACTGGCAATCGATCAGATCGGTCGGAATGTGGAATTGGGCGAAGAACAAAAGCAAAAGTTGGAACTGGCGGGCAGTGGCGATGTAGCCAAGTTCTTTGATCAGGTAGAAGAAATCCGTGCGGAGTTCAGTGACGACAAGCTGAACATGAATAACGGAAACGACATCAACAAAGTCTTTCAACGCATTCAGCCGCTTCAGCAGCAGTTGCAGGTTTCTTTGTTTGGTGATGGCTCAATCTTTGCCAGTGTATCCAAGGGCATCCTTGATGAGTCTCAACAATCGAAATTGAACGAAGCAGAGATGGAGCGAGTGCGTTTCCATTTTGACGCCTCGTTGAAGAACGCAATCGCAAAGGTGGAGCGAACCAGCCCTCTTCGAAAGTCACAGCGAGAACGCATCCTCGAGTTGGCTCTCGCTGCGGAGCCTCCGTTGAAATCGGGACGCCGTCTCTCAAGTTTCGCGCTATATCGACTAGCAAAGATGAAACCGCAGTTGGAAGACATTCTGGAGAAAAGCCAACTCGCAGCTATGGAGCCACTGCTTGCACAGGGAGCCAGACTTGAAGGCATGTTGCGACGCGAGGGCTATCTCAAATGAAGCTGTCGCTACATCGGTCCTGCAGACATGCCAACGGCACGCGCCCTCTCGCGAGCAGTCGTGTTGTTGGGTTGCTTGTGTTGACTGGTGTATGGGCGATGACGGCGTCGAATGTCCTGGCACAATTTCGTTTCGATATTCGTGAAGTTGCGGAATCAGCGTTCCAAAACGACCCCGAACTGCAGATTGTCGCAGCTGCAAATGTCGAGCGTTTGCAGCGTGGGGTGCGCGTCGTGCTGATGAAGCCCGAACAGTTTGAACGGTTCTTGTTCCGCAATCAGGCCGAAGATGAAGTCATTGCTGATCTGAATGAGAAACTTGATGGGAAAGTGAAATGGTTTCAGGAAGTCGCAGAGTTTAATGCGGAGAAGCTCGAGAAAGTCCGCCTCGCTGGGCAAGGTGATATCGCTGCGTTGCTGTTTCGATTCGAGCAGTTGCGTGCTGAATTCAAAGACAATATGCGAGATCAGGGCGACCTCATGCGTATGGTACAGAAAGCCCAGCCACTGCAACGTGAGATGCAAAGAGGGCAAATCTTTGGCCCCACATCCATCTTCGGCCGCGTAGCAAACCAACTGATGGAATCAGAGGAAAAGGTACACCATGCGGAGCATGAAAATCGAAAGCTGCATTTGTTCTACGCCGGGGCCGTAGAGAATGCGATTGCCAAACTGGAACGCGCACGTCCACTGCAGGGTAATCAGCGAAACGAGATCAGACAATTGCTGATGGTCGACGAAGCCCTACCTCGCATTCAGAATTTCTCCACGAGGAACGGTGGTGGAAAGTACATGGTCACGTATGCGATGTACCAACTTGCAAAACGAAGATTAGATCTGGACGGGATACTCAGCAAGACGCAAATGCGGGCAGTGGAACCTTTGCTTACCGCTGCTTTGCAGAGAAAAAACACGCTTCGACGTGAGGGCTATCTGAAATGAATCTGTGTTGGTCTCAACGGAGTTTCGTCCGCGGTTACGCTGCACCGCGTATTCGCGTTGCGATAGGAGTGCTGCTGTTCGGTTTGTGGGCCATTCCGGCTTACGGACAGCTACCCAATGCCATGATCGGCCAGTCCGTTCATCGTGACGTGCGCGAACTGTACACCCGCGGACTTGAATACTTAATCAAGACGCAAGCGGAAGACGGCGGTTGGTCGGGAGGCCATCAGCCCGGCGCTGGGGTTACTGGCCTCTGCGCGATGAGCTTCCTCGCTACTGGCGAAGACCCGAACTTTGGCAAGTACAGTAACGTCATTCGTAAAGCGCTTCGCAACATCATTCGCGGCCAGGATAAGTCGACGGGCTACTATGGCAGCAGCATGTATCATCATGGTTTTGCGATGTTGGCAATGGCCGAGGCCTATGGTTGTGTCGACGATCGTAAGTTGTGGGAAGCCGGTGACAAACAGATCTCCATTGCGGAATCGCTTGAGCTGGCCGTTCGTTGCGCAACGACGTCGCAGAAGTCTAACCCATCGGACGCGTGGCGTTACTCGCCAGGAACCAGTTCTGCAGACACATCTGTCAGCGGTGCTGTGCTTGTTGGATTGTTGGCGGCCAGAAACGCCGGCATCGCGGTCCCAGACGAGAACATTAAGAAGGCGATCGCGTACTTTAGCAGTATGACTTCGTCCGGTGGCCAAGTCGGGTATTCCGGGATTGGTGGTCACGGCAGTTCCGATGCGAGGTCATCCATCGCTTGTCTCGTGTTCGCATTGGCGAAACGCAAAGAGCTGAAGCAATTCGAGGCAACGTTGGACTACTTGCGCGATCGACTGGAAGCGAACTCAAGTAGCCACTATGCCGAGTACACGCTGTACTATCGTGCCCAGGCGCTATTCCAAGGCGATATCGAAGCCTGGAAAAAGTGGAACAAGCTCACCATCCGTCGACTTAAAGCCCAGCAAGGAGCCGACGGATCGATCAATGGAAGCTATGGTCCAGCCGTCGGTACATCCATGTCGCTGTTGTCGCTGGCTCTGAACTTTCGCCTGCTGCCAATCTACGAACGGTGAATCCATGAATTGCATGACCACAAAAGAGCTGGCATCCCAGTGCGTATTGCGTAGCGTGGCGGCGTTGTTCGTCTTCGCGGTTGGAGGCTTTCTTGCAACTCCAGTCGTCGCGAGCGACGCGGAACCGATGGTTTTAGAACTGCAAAGCGGTAGCTTTCTGCGAGGTGAGCTAGTCGGTATCGACGACGGGATTTTGTCATGGCAGAGTCCCTTCATGGTGGAACCATCGCAGTTCTTGTTAGATCGCGTCGCCGGCATTGTGACTCCTCCATCTGCGAAACAATTGGATACGGATAGCCATGTCGTTCAGCTGACTAATAGTCGAGACCAACTCTACGGTGAACTGATTTCGATTGATGAAGTGTTTGTCGAAATCGAGTCGACGAAGTTCGGAAGAATCAAGTTAAAACGCGCGTCGGTACGTCGCATTTCGAAAACGGAAGGACTGCAGCAATCGTACTCCGTGCCCACAAGCCTGTCCGGATGGCGACCCTCGCGAGAGAACGACTGGACGACTCAGCAGGGATTGATCACTACCCAAGCAACTGGCGCGAGGCTCTATGCCAATGTCGAGTTGCCACGCAAAGCTCAGATCGAATTCGAGTTGAAATACAGCAAAGAATTTGTGAACCAAAAGCCAGCGTTCGCAATCTGCTTTGGCACCAGTCAACAAGTCGAGAGTTGTGAGCACGCGTTTTCTGTGGAATCGTGGGGCAGCGATGTTGTCGCTCAACGTCGAACTGAAAAAGTCGGCGACCTCTGTCGTCTGTCGTCGATCGAATCTGGTGTAACACACGCGGTGGTTTACCTCGATCGAGACACGGGGCAAATGCTGATCTATGACAGTAAGGGAAAACAACTTGGCGAGTTCACCGTTCCCAATGCGGGTGCAAAAGCTGCCGGTAGCGGAATTACCATCATCAATCGCAAGGGGAAACTGCAGCTAAAATCGTTATTCGTCAACAGTTGGTCGGGCGTTGACCCAAACGAAATGGGTGACGCCGACATAACGCTAGTTCTGGATGAAAAAGACAAAGCGAAAGATCAGACCGACAGACCATCTACAACGAAAAAGACCAACGACGTCCTGCTATCAGACAACGAGTTGACTTATCAGTCTGGAGACGAGGAAAGCAAAATCGACATTGATACGCTGGTCGCTCTGGATTTCGGTAACGGGATCGAGGAACGCAATGAACCGGCCGTGCTGATCTGGCGAGATGGGACGCGACTTTCTGGCGAGATCCAATCGGCAACGGCGAACGAATTGCTGGTGAAGATTGATGCCACGGATGAGCCGATCGCAATGCCACTAGCGTCTCTCCGAAGTTTTCACAGCAATGTCGAGTCTGACAGCCAGCGAAACGAACCGGAAGGGCATCGCAAGGGCACGCTCGAACTGATGGACACTCAATTGCACGGCTGGTTGGTGGATCCCAGCGAAGCCGCAGAGGCGGAAATCAGCGATACCGCATCGTGCTTACTGTGGCAGTCGTCCGATGCCGAGAACGCATGTCGGCTCAACGAAGGCCTGTACGGCCGCATCGTTTATCGTGCAGTAAAGACTGCCGTCGCACAGCCGCCTCGGCCTGTCGCCAATGACATTCAACGTGGACTTCGGATTGCCATGTTTGGCAACGGTGGCCGCGCCAAACCTCAACGAAGTACGAGCACGACCAACTTAAAGCTCGCTGGCACGGCCATACACCTGCGATCGGGCGACACAATTCCGTGTACCGTGACCGCCATTGACGAAAACGGAATCGAGATCGATTCGAAATTGACGGAAACGACGCGAATTCCTCACCGACTGATTAAAGCGGCGCAACTGACCAACACGGTGCCGATGCCGCACCTGGAAGAGCAAAAACGAGCTCGCTTTCTCACGCTGCCGCGCATGCAACGTGAAATACCACCCCAGCACCTGCTGTTCTCGCGAAAGGGAGATATTTTGCGAGGCAGTATTGTGTCGATGGGGAAAGAGCAATTGGACCTAGAGTTGCGATTGGATTCGTATCGGATTCCGCGGCAACGGGTATCTGCCATCGTCTGGCTGCATCCCGATGAATTGGTTTCACAGACGGAAAAGCCTAAAGAAGCAGATGAGGCGGCTGCGCAGCTGGATGCAAATGAAGAACAAGAGGTTGCTAAGACTGCTCCGGCGAAAGCTGCTTCCGAAGGCGAAATGCAGGTTGTGAGCAAGGCTGGGGGATCGCGTTTTACGTTCAAAGCAAAGTCGTTCGATGAGCAAACGATTTTCGGTGAAAGCGACGTGCTGCAAGAGGTTCACGCCAAAGTCTCCGACATTGACCAGTTGCTATTCGGTGGCTTCATCAATCGTTCGGCTCAAGCGCTTCCCTATCATCGATGGTGCCTAACATCCGCTCGCGACCCGAAATTCGTGACCGCCGGAGATGAGGAATCTGGCGAGTCGTCTCCTGGAACGGAATCGAGTCTCGTCGGCTTGCCGGCGCCCGATATCAAGCTGCCCAACCTAGATGGCGGACAGTTCGAGTTGAAAGACTACCGAGGCAAATGTGTCGTGTTGGACTTCTGGGCGACTTGGTGTGGCCCGTGTTTGCAAGTTATGCCGCAGGTCGAGGAAGTTGTGGCGGAGTTCGAAGAACAGGACGTCCATCTGTTCGCCGTAAATCTAGAAGAGACTGCCGAGCAAATTCGTGCAACGTTAGAACGGCGCAAGCTGGATGTGGATGTTGTTCTAGATCGCGATGGAGTGGCGGCCGCCCGTTACGAAGCAACTGCGATTCCGCAAACGGTGGTAATCGCCCCGAATGGCAATGTGACTCGCGTGTTCGTTGGTTCGTCTCGGAATTTCCGAGAGCAATTGCGAGATGCCATCAAGGAAGTCGCCTCGGGCAAAACAGAGCAGCCTGGATCTGCGAGCGAATCAACCGTGGAAGAAGGTGCGTAACCATTTGTCTGCCGGCCGGACCCGCCGTGATCCACTCCAACCCCAGAATCGCTCTCTTCGCTATCACGCACAGTTTGGTGTGAACGCTTGCGCCCTACCGCGGACACCAACCGTTACCAATTTCGTAGCTAAGCTGCGCGATGAATCGCCCAAATCGTTTTGTCGAAATCTGTTGTAGAAAGCAAAAAAGGATGCCGTTTACTAAAAGGCCGGTCCTGGCCCGCGTGAATTTGTAGCACTACCGATCGCGGGTTGGGACTCGGCCACTTTTCGAATGGGGAAACTACTTTCGTTTCCTGCGTTTGTTTTTCTTGTCCTTGCCTTTTGACTTTGTCTTGCCGCCTTTGTCTTTCTTGGGTTTGCGGAAATCCTTCATCGAAATTGGACGATCGTTCGAGCTAATGGTTTCGACCACTTTCAGCTCAAGTTTACGCTCGTCCATATCGACGCTTGCGATTTCAACTAGCACTTTGTCGCCCAGCCTAAACTGATTCCCGCGTCGCCCCACAAGGGCATGTGCTCGAGTGTCGTAGTCGTATTCATCGTCTGGCAGGTTGATGATCGGCACTAGACCCTCGGCTGGAATCTCAACGCCCTGGGCGAAGAGCCCAAAGTCCTCGACGCCCGTAATCAACGCAACCATTGTCTGTCCAATTCGCTTTTCCATGTAGCTGAGCAGCTTCAGCTTCTTCAGCTCGCGTTCGGCTCGTTCGGCACGTTGTTCCTGCTCGCTGCAGTGCTCACCAAGGTTGGCAAGCAGATCAAAATCATCGGCTGGCCGCTTCCCGCGGAAAATGGATTCCAACATTCGGTGGATCGTTAGGTCCGGATAGCGACGGATGGGCGACGTAAAGTGGCAATAACGATCGCTTGCCAAGGCGTAGTGCCCTTCGACTTCGGGCGAATACGTGGCCTTGGGCATGCTGCGGAGTACGGCATAGTTCAGCGCCTGTTCTTCGGGCATCCCTTTACCCTCTTCAAGAACACGCTTCATTTCGAATCGGTTCTCAAGACTTTCCACCTCAATCCCGAGTTCGCGAACGAATTCCGTGAGTGACTTCAGCTTGCGGAATTGCGGTGCTTCGTGAATTCGCCGCAAGAAGTTCAGTTCCATATCTTGAAGCTTCACTGCCACTGCTTCATTTGCGGCCAGCATGAACTCTTCAATCATCTGGTGGCTTTCGGTATTCTCGACATGGTGTGCCCCTGACACTCGCCCGTGCTTGTCCAGTTCGATCTTGACCTCAGGGAGTGACAGTTCAAGCGACCCGCGGTTCATTCGCCGCTTGCGCAGAATTCGAGACAACCGATGCATTCTGTCCAGCAGACTAAAGACCTCTGGAGTCAGTTGATCCTTCCACTGCACCGGTTTTTCTAGATAGTCGTCAACTTCTTCATAGGTGAAACGCCGCTTACTCTTGATGGCTGCGGTGCAAAAATCCGTATCCACCAGTGCACCATCTTCGGTGTATTCGATGAACGCGGTCTTTGTATAGCGAACACGATCGGGCTGCAGACTTGCCAGATTGTTAGAGATGATTTCCGGTAGCATCGGAATCACTTGGTCCGGCAAGTAGATGCTGGTCGCACGTTGACGGGCTTCAGCATCCAAAGGCGAACCAAGTTTCACGAAGTGCGAAACATCTGCGATGTGCACTCCCAATCGCCAGTGGCCGTTCTCTAGTCGCTCCAAGGATATCGCATCGTCAAAGTCGCGAGCGTCCTTGGGGTCGATCGTAATGATCGTATCCTCAGTCAGGTCGACGCGACCATCGCTGATCGATTCGTCGAACAATTCAGCTTGCTTCCGCGCCTCGTCCAATGCTTCCTCGGGGAAGTCTCCCGGCAAGCTGAATTCATAAATGATGGTTTGCGTATCAACGCCCGGAGTTCCTCGCGGCCCAAGTACGTCTGTAATGACTGCTTCGCCGGGGCGATACCTCGCCGGGAAACGAACCATTTCGATGACCACCTTGTCATCCGGTTGAGCGTTCTTTGCACCGGGGTCGCCGACGGAAACTGGTTGTTCGAAGGCACCGCCATCAACGCGTACGAAGCCCTGTTCTTCTTCCTCGAAGTACGTTCCAACGAACTGATTCGTTCCTCGCTCAAGGACTTCCAAGATTTCGCCGCTGAGTTTCGTTTCTCTGCCGCGCCGCGAGAGATTGACCTTTACCCGAACGATATCACCGCTGGTTGCATCTAGCGTCTGTCGCGCGGGAATGTAAATGTCGCCTTCGCGCGAGCCGGGCTTTGCGCCCTTTGGCCGGACGAAACCGAAACCAGATGACTTGCGTTGAAACTTGCCGGTGACTTCATTTGCACCAGGCTTGCCGCTACCAATCTTTAGCTTGTGATTCTCCGCATAGGCCAGTTTGCCGTCGCTGACCATCTTCTTCACGAATCGCTTGAAAGCGTCGTGTTGCTCTTTGGGGATGTCGAGATTTCTCGCCAAGATGCGAGCTTTTACGGGTGAGTACTTCGGACGTCCAACATATTGCAGCACCAGCTGCTCGATTTTCGATTCATTCATAACCAAACGATAGAAGAGATATCGTTGCGGCGAAAGTCAATTACGTGGCGGATCCGAATAAAGTGGCGTGTAGACGTCTATTCTCGCCATTGCCCCGAATCTGCCGCTTTCTCGGTGAATCTAGCTGATTGTTAGTAGCCCGCGGCCTTGCTTGGAACGCGTGGGTCGGCCTGGCCCATAAATGGACCATCCGGCAGTTGGCTGATCGCTTGCGCGACGCCCGCCCGCTCCAAGACCTGAATCTTATGCCCATAGTTGCGTAGAGCTTCGATCAACTGTGCGTCCAGCGAAGCCTCCACAAACAGCATATCGGGCCTCCACTGATGATGAATCCTTGGTGCTGCAATCGCCGAATGTACGTCTTGCTGCCCGTCAATAAAGCGAACGATTGCGAGCAGCACTTCGGTAATGATCTTCGGCCCGCCCGCACCGCCAACAGTCATCACCGGCTTTCCGTTCTTCAGCACAATCGTGGGGCTCATGCTCGACAGCGGACGTTTGCCAGGTGCCACTGCGTTGGCTTCCGCGCCGATCAGACCAAAGGCATTTGGTACGCCGGGGCGCGAAGAAAAGTCGTCCATTTCATTGTTCAGGACAATGCCGGTCCCTGGGATAACGACCTTGGATCCGAACGAAGTATTCACCGTGGCTGTGATCGCCACCCAGTTGCCCAACTTGTCCGCTGCGGCAATGTGCGTCGTGTGTTTTCCGTAGACGTTCGATTGCCAGTTCGGCGGTAGCCCGTGCGAGGCAACGGTTGAGCAACGGTTGCCATCAATTCGGTGTGCCAATTGCTTGGCGTATTGTTTGTCGATCAGGCCACGCGGCACCTTGGCAAAGTCTGCGTCGCCCAACCAATGAGCTCGGTCGGCAAACGCCAACTTCATCGCTTCCGCAATGATGTGATGCGCTTTGGCGGGATCGCCTTTAAGCAGATCACGCAACGGAAAGTGTTCAAGGATGTTCAGGATCTGGGCGACATGAATACCGCCGGAACTTGGCGGCGGAAAACCGACCACCTCATAGTCACGATACGTCGTGCGAATCGGTTCACGTGACTTAGCGGTGTAGGACTGAAAATCGTCTGCGGTCAGGATGCCTTGATTCCGCGACATCCACTTTGCAGTCGCCTGTGCAAACTCGCCCCGATAAAACCACTCGGATCCATGTTCCGCCATCAATCTATAGGACTGTGCAAGATCCGGCAGTCGTAGAGTCTCGCCCTCTAGATACGGTTCGTACTTTACAGGTTCCGTACCGACGATTTTCTTTAGCAGCATCTCGCGCGAGGCGGTGAATTTTTCTAGGCTGCTTTGTGTCTCACGAAGATTGCGAGCATAAACGCGGTCAACAGCAAAACCGCGATCAGCGATCTCCGCGGCAGCCAAGAGTGATCGTTTCAACGGCAGCTTGCCGTACTTTTCGACTGCTTTCTCGTAAGCCGCAATTGCACCGGGAACTCCAACGGCTAGTGGTCCGGTGGTACTGAGCCCAGGCACGACCTCTCCGTCCTTTGTGAACATATCGCGCGTCGCAGCAGCGGGCGCGGTTTCTCGTCCGTCGATTGCGTGGATCTCGCCTTCGGCCGTCCGAATCAGAACGAAGCAACCTCCGCCAATTCCCGAGTTGTGTCCGTCTACGACTCCTAAAGTTAACGCCGTAGCAACTGCGGCATCGACGGCATTCCCACCGGCACGCAGTGCATTGATGCCGGCTTCGGTAGCCATTGGATTGACACTGGCCACCATGCCACGATCCGCTTTGATCGCCTGGGCAACGGCAGTTTCGCCGGGCCACCATACGACCGCCGTCATCAGAATTATGACAACGAGTAGGCGACGAACAGATGTGCAATTGCAGAGTCGACTGTAGGTAAGACGCATAGTGTCCTCGTGCGGGGTTCGAGGATATTGATTGGCGAGTTCGTTGAGGCGAGTTCCTAAAGTAGTAGCCGATTGATGACGCGATTGATAGACTGGCGTCGGCGGATGTCAGCTCGTGCCTTGAACAAGGTTAATCGCCTGTGACTAGTTCTAAGATCGTTGTCCTCACTGAGGGCTTTTCTAATCCCGTAACGGCCAAGACGGGTGCCAGCGTAATTCGCTACCGTGAATCGGATGTGATCGCAGTGCTGGATGCTGAGAACGCCGGAAAAATGGCCTCGGACATTCTCGGTGCCGGATCAGAGATTCCCGTCATCGCCTCGTTGGACCAAGCTCCCGATGCAGACACGCTGCTGATTGGCACTGCGCCGACAGGCGGTCGATTGCCGGATCGATGGCGGGCAACGATTGCAGAAGCACTTCAGAAGGGCTTGCATGTCATTTCGGGCCTGCATGACTTCATTGGTGACGATGCGGAATTTCAATCTGCAGCTGACAGTGGCGGCGGATCTATCCACGACGTCCGCAGAAACAACGAAACGGGAGTCTCGATCGGACAACCGCTTGGCAATCAGAATCTGCGGGTCCACACAGTTGGCCACGACTGCTCGATCGGAAAGATGGTTGTGACGTTAGAGCTGGAGCGAGCTCTGAAGCAACAAGGACACGACGCCAAGTTCTTAGCCACTGGCCAAACCGGCATTATGGTCTCGGGCGACGGCATTCCTATCGATACGGTAGTGGCAGACTTCGTGGCTGGAGCTGCCGAGCGCCTCGTGCTGCGAAACCAAGAGCACGACATCTTGCTCGTCGAAGGCCAAGGTAGTCTGGCGCATCCAATGTATTCTGCCGTGACACTTGGTCTGATGCATGGCAGTCAACCGCAAGCTCTCATCCTCTGTTTTGAAGCCGGTCGTGAAGAGCACGGTGGTATTCCTGGTCGGAAGCTGCGAACGTTATCAGAACTGAAGACAGCCTACGAAACTGTCGCACGACTTGTTCATCCAACCGAAGTGATTGGCGTGGCAATGAACGGTCGACGCCTATCGCCGGAGCAAGCGGAACAAGAAAAGTCGCGAGTCCGCGATGAACTTGGTTTGCCAATCTGCGACGTCTTCCGCGATGGACCGGAAGCACTGGTCACAGCCGTGCTGAATTTCAAGGAGCAGTTAGCGCAGTGAAGTTGACGACCCGCAGCTTTGACTTGCCCTTAAAGCATCCCTTCACCATCTCGCGCGAAACGACCACCATTCAACCC
>CAYQMZ010000114.1:0-13302 GCA_964418725.1 uncultured Pirellulaceae bacterium | reverse complement strand
GACGGATATCTACCATCAAATGGACTTCCTGAGATGCGTTGATCACGATTTATGCTCAATTAAATGAACATAGATGAAAGTTTTCTGTCATTAAGTGGTTGATTTCTTTCATTCTCCCTTCCATAATCCACCCGGTCAGTTACTGGGAACTTCCAAAATGCCAAGCGATGACAGGCGAAAACAACTGCTTGAGCTCGTTCGTCGGCGTGGCTTTGCGTCTTTGCCGGATTTGGCAGATGAGCTGAAAGTCTCGCCGTCAACAGTGCGGCGCGATTTGGACTACTTGGAGGAAACAGGAACGGCGAAGCGGACTCACGGTGGAGTTTGGTACACCGGTCCCGCTCAGAAACTGCCCCATTTCGAAAACCGCCAGCAGGCGCATTGGGACAAGAAGCGAATGATTGCTCACGTTGCTGCTGAGCTGATTCAGGACGGCGACACCATCTTGCTGGATGGTGGTTCCACGACCTATGGATTGGCACAGTTGCTGGTGGGCCGCACGATTCAAATTGTGACCAACTCACTTCCTGTCGCTTCCTTGTTCACGTCCAGTTCCAACCACGACGTGATTCTGCTGGGTGGCTATGTACACCTTCGCAGCGGCGTCTGCTTGGGGCCGTATGCGAACGAAATGTTGAGTCAGCTCTCCGTTCAGCGAGCGATCGTTAGCGTTGCAGGGATTACTGAACGCGGATGCTTCAACAGCAACCTACTGCTTGTCGAAACCGAACAAGCCATGATGCGGGCGGCTGACGAAGTGATCGTTGTCGCCGACAGCACGAAGTTCGGTCACCAGAGTCTTGCACGAATGTGTGAGCTGAAGGATATCGACAAGCTGGTTGTGGACCACGAAGTGAAGGATGAGTGGAGACAGCGGATTCAGGATGCTGGGATTGAGTTGTTTGTTGCTGGTGAGAAAGCGGAGTAGGCATTGAAAATGGCGAACGCAACATTAGATCGAACAACCATTGAGCGAATCGTGCGACAGATTGTGACGGGCGTGCCCTCGTTGTCGCCGGCCGCCAATGGTAAACCCGCCGCGACGATGACTCCCGGCGGTGACGAATTGGTGGTGAGCATCTCCGCTCGACATTGCCATTTGACGGACGCTCACGTCGAACAATTGTTTGGGCCTGGTCGCACACTCACGCCCATGAAAGACCTCTATCAAGATGGTTTTTATGCGGCCGAAGAGACCGTCATGCTGGTGGGGCCTCGTAAGCGAATGCTGCCGAACGTGCGTGTTCTCGGTCCAACGAGACCAGACTCGCAGGTCGAACTCGCCTTTACCGATGCGATATCACTTGGCATCGATGCTCCCGTACGAATCAGTGGTGACGTCCAGGGAACTCCGGGTTGCGTCCTGGTAGGTCCGCATGGCGTCGTCGAACTGCCTCAAGGTGTCATTAGGGCTGCTCGACACGTCCACATGAATCCTGATCACGCTGCATATTTCGGTGTGGAGAAGGGCGATGCAATGAAGCTTCGCATCGAGTCCAACGGTTGCACGATGGTGCTGGAGGATCTGATCGTTCGCCCTGGGGACGGTATAAAACTCGAAGTCCACTTGGATACCGATGAAGGAAACGCGTGCAATCTGGATGCGGCCACGAAAGTGGAGTTACTGAAACAAGAACCTTGTAAATGTGAACATTAATGTCGGAGTCTCGACCCCGGCAACAACTTCTATTCGGAGAATCTACGATGGCTAAAGCAATGGAAGCGCTCGGCATGATCGAGACCAAGGGCTTCGTGCCTTTGGTTGAAGCAACCGACGCAATGATGAAGGCGGCAAACGTCAACTTCCTTGGATGGGACAAAGTGGGTGGTGGTTTGGCCACCGTATTCGTGACGGGTGACGTTGCTGCCGTGAAGGCTGCGACGGACGCCGGTGCGAATGCAGGAGGTCGTGTGGGTGAAGTGATCAGTGTTCAGGTCATTCCTCGTCCGCATGAAGATCTGTCTACCGTGATGCCTGCGACTACCACCAAGAAATAGTCACTCGCGACTTCACACCATTCAACTCAGCCGACTCCCTGGAACACTCGAAACAACCAGGGGAAGGCATCGAAGGGCATAGCCCAACAACAGAGGAAACCAATGAACGACGCAATTGGACTCATCGAAACCAAGGGCCTGATCGGCCTAATTGAAGCCACAGACGCCATGGCGAAAGCAGCCAACGTCAAGATCGAAAAACGAGTATCGATCGGTGGCGGTTTGGTCACGACCGTGGTTAGTGGCGACGTGGGCAGTGTTCGTGCTGCCGTCGAAGCTGGCGCTCAAGCGGCGACGCAAGTCGGCGAACTCACCAGCAGCCACGTTATTCCTCGACCAGCCGAAGGTATCGTCGAAGCATACCTCAAGTAGGCCTGGCACGTTCTCGCAGCAGACATCGACTGACTTATGAAAATCCTTGTAGCCAATCTCGGATCGACCAGCTTCAAGTACCGACTCTTCGACATGGAAGAGAATCGGCAGCTTGCTCGCGGCGGTATCGAACGCATTGGATCTAGCGAGAGTAAGTGCACAGTCGAAATTGGTGAATTCCATCAGGAACTGGTGCTGGAAGTGCCGGATCACGCGGTGGCAGTTCAACAGTGTCTTTTGCAACTGACGGATGCCGAACACGGCTGTCTGGCCGATGCAAGTGAAGTAGCTGCGATCGGCTTTAAGGCCGTACACGGTGGTCGCTATAGCGGCGTCCAACGCATCAGTGACGAAGTACTTGCAGCGATGGAGGAGATGAACGGTGTAGCACCCGCTCACAACCCTCCCTACATCAATGCAATGCGTCTACTGGCTGAGAAGCTACCGAGCATTCCACTGGTCGCTGCGTTCGAGACGGGATTCCATCAAACGATTCCCGCGCGGACGAGCACCTATGCGATTCCTCGGGAATGGACGGAAGACTTGCAAGTCAGGCGTTGGGGATTCCACGGTGCCAGCCATCGTTACATCAGCCAACGTACACCAGAGTTGATGATTCGTGATCGAGCAAACTTGCGTGTGATCTCATGTCATCTGGGTGGATCGAGCAGTCTTTGTGCAATCCGTAACGGCGAAAGCGTGGCAACGACGATGGGGATGAGTCCTCAATCGGGTTTGCCGCAGAACAATCGAGTCGGTGACTTCGACCCGTTTGCCTTGCCAAGGATTATCGAAGCAACGGGCCTGACCCTTACGGATGTCTTGGCGAAGCTTGCCAATAGTGGCGGACTGCTAGGTGTCAGTGGTGTCAGTGGTGACATTCGTGACCTCGAGTCGGCTGCCGCGGAAGGGAATTCGGATGCTCAGCTTGCCTTGGATATGTACGTCACGGAAATCCGGCGTCACCTGGGCGGCCTGCTGGTTGAACTGGGCGGTGCTGACGCAATCGTATTCACTGGCGGTATCGGCGAAAACGGTAAGCAAGTTCGCTGGGCGGTATGCGATGGATTGAAAGAGTTGGGTATCGAGATTGATTCCGATGCCAATCAGCGCGCCTCCGGCGAGATGGAAATCAGCGCTCAAGGAAGCCAGACTGAAATTTGGGTGATCCCGACAAACGAAGAGATCATCGTCGCTCGTCAGACGCAAACACTTTTGGAAGCCGAGGCCTAAGCATGTTCGTAGCCAAAGTTACCGGTGCGTTGGTCTCAACCCACAAAGTGGATGCGATGGTGGGGGCAAAGCTCTTGGTTGTCGAGCCGTATCGCCTAGATGCGAAAACACGTAAGAGCATGGTGACCACTGGCCGAACATTCATCGCTGTCGACAGCCTGGGTGCCGGTGAAGGCGACTATGTATTGCTGACTCAAGGATCGAGCGCACGACTGACTCCCGAAACGAAGAGCATGCCGATCGATGCAGTGGTGATCGGAATCGTCGACAGCGTCCACGTCGACGCTGGAACGGTCTACGACAGAAACGAATGAGTGAAACAACACAATGAACTTCACTGAAGAAACAATCCGGAACGTTGTCGCTCAAGTGCTCGCCGAAGTGGGCACCGCGCCTCCCGTATCTACAGGCAGCCTCACTGGTCGCCACGGGGTATTCGACTGTGCTGACGAGGCCGTTCGTGCGGCTCGCCAGGCGTTCGAACAGCTCCGCGAACGCACCATCGAAGATCGCAAGCGAATCATTGAACACATCCGCCGAATATCCATCGAGCAAAAAGTCGAACTCGGCACGATGGAAATGGAAGAAACAAAGATCGGCCGCTTGGAGCATAAGATCGCAAAGCTACAGACGCTGGGGGAACGAACTCCAGGTGTTGAGTTCATGCGAAGCGAAGTGTTCTCTGGCGATCACGGTCTGGCCGTTATTGAACACGCTCCGTTCGGAGTGATTGGCTGCATCACGCCTGTGACCCACTCGCTGCCGACCATCACCGGCAACGCGGTGAGCATGATCGCATCAGGCAACACGCTGGTCGTGAATCCACATCCTGCAGGCAAGAGGGTTGCGGCGGAAGGTGTCCGACGATTCAACGAAGCCATCTATCGCGACCTAGGCATCGACAACCTGATCTGCGTGATTGCGGAACCGACCTTGGAAACCGCCGACGTGATTTTCAAACATCGCGACGTAGCTATGATTTGCGTGACGGGCGGCCCCGCCGTGGCTCGAGCGGCACTGAACAGCGGCAAACGAGCAGTCGTAGCTGGCCCTGGCAACCCACCTGTTGTCGTGGATGAAACGGCAGATCTAGACCGCGCGGCTCGCAGCATCATTGACGGCGGTTCGTACGACAACAACCTGCTTTGCATCGCCGAAAAAGAAGTGTTCGTCGTGGACAGCGTCTTCGACAAGATGATGGACGCGATGGATCGAGCTGGTGCGGCGAGACTGAACTCTAGCGAAGTCGATCGTCTGACTGCTCGGGCGATTACTCAAGTCGGCGAAGGCGAAAAGCGACATGACGTTGCGGCCAAAGAGTTCATTGGTAAAGACGCCAGTTACCTCGCTCAGATGGCAGGCAAAAGTGTCGCAGCCGAAACCTTGCTGTGCTTTGGTGAAACCGACGAACACAACCCGTTCGTTCCTGTCGAACAAATGATGCCTTTCGTTCCGTTCGTGCGAGTCCGGAACATCGAAGAGGCGATTGCGAAGGCCAAGCACTACGAGCATGGCTTCCGGCACACCGCAATCATTCACTCGAACAACGTGCGGAACATGACTTGGATGGGCCGCGAGATGGATACAACGCTGTTCGTAAAGAACGGGCCGTGCTTCGCAAGTTTGGGGCTTGGTGGTGAAGGATACATTTCGTTTTCGATCGCGACGCCAACCGGAGAGGGTGTGACGACGCCGTTGACATTTACCCGAGAACGACGGTGCTCGTTGATTGACGACCTGCGAATCGTTTAAGCCAAAGAGACAACACGAAACAGACACAATGCTCGTTGCAAAAGTCGTGGGAACCACCGTTTCGACCGTAAAGCACCATTCCATGAATGGCAGCAAGTTGCTGGTCGTGCAACCGTTGATGGCGGATCGCAAGACTCCCGACGGATATCCGTTGGTGGCGATTGACACGATTGGTGCAGGAACTGGTGAAGACGTGATGATCACCAGCGACGGGGCGGGAACAAGACAAATGTTGAATGCGGATGCCACGCCAGTTCGATGGTCCGTGATTGGGATCGAGGATGACCGAGGCTGATATTGAACGCATCGTACAGGAGGTAGTCCGGCGGCTTTTGTCGCTGGGTATGCAGGTAACGGCTAAACCTCAGAGCACGCTGACGATCGACGATCGGGTTGTCTCGTTGACAACGCTCGAGGGACGGCTTGAGGGTGTTCAGCAGTTGATGGTTGAACCCAAAGCTGTGGTCACGCCTTCTGTTCGAGACGAATTACGAGCCAGAAAAATCGAACTCGTTCGTATGTCGTCAGGTCATGGTGCCTAGCATGAGAATCGCAAAAGTTATCGGTACCGTGACTTTGAATCGATGTCATCCGACATTCAATGGAGCCACGTTGAAACTTGCGGTTCCATTGAAGCTCGATGACCTAACCACAGACGAAACACCCGACGACGACACATTGGTTGTCTATGACGAATTCGGTGCGGGAATTGGAAGTCGCATCATGCTCAGTGAGGGCGGCGAGGCCGCTCAACCATTCAAACCAAATTGGAAACCGGTGGACGCGTACAACGCCGGGTTACTGGACCAAATTGACATCGATCCGAAAGTGATGAAATAGCATGTATCAGAACACGCACAAGATTAAGCAAGACATCTGCGAGATCGGTCGACGCATTTACAACAAAGGCTTCGCGGCGGCGAATGATGGCAACATCACCGTCAAAGTCAGCGACAACGAATTCCTTTGCACGCCAACGATGCACTCAAAGGGATTTCTGAAACCTGATGATATCGCAACGATCGATGCGACGGGCAAGCAGATCGCGGGACGAAAGAAACGTTCTAGCGAAGCCCTCCTGCACCTGGAGATCTATGCGAAGCGACCAGACGTAAAGAGCGTCGTGCACTGCCATCCGCCACACGCGACGGCTTTCGCGATTGCACGTGAACCCATTCCGCAATGTGTTCTACCCGAGGTCGAGGTGTTTCTTGGCGATGTGCCAATCACGGCATATGAGACTCCCGGTGGTAAGGCATTTGCTGAGACGATCTTGCCATTCGTTGAGAAGACAAACGTCATCGTTCTGGCCAACCACGGCACGGTCAGCTACGGGGAAAACGTCGAACGAGCCTACTGGTGGACCGAGATCCTCGACGCTTACTGTCGCATGCTGATGCTGGCGAAGCAGCTTGGTCGTGTGAACTTTTTCTCGGAAGAGAAAGAACGCGAGTTGCTTAAGCTGAAAGATGATTGGGGTTGGTCGGATCCTCGGAACACGAAGGAGTACGAGAACTGCGACATCTGTGCAAATGATATCTTCCGCGATAGCTGGACGTCATCGGGTGTTGAGCGAAAGGCATTTCCCGCTCCGCCCTCCATGGGACCGTCACGCAAAGCACCGTCGCCTCCAACCTCAAACGTCGCGGATGGCAACCAAGAAGCATTGATTCAGGCGATCACCGAGCGAGTGATGGCCGAGATATCAAAGGGCTAAGTACTAACGGCGAGGGACCAGTACTTACAGTGAATGTGTACATCGCTAAGCTATGGCGATGACGTGTGCCGCCCTTATCCTTGCCGCCGGTGAGTCAAAACGCCTAGGACGACCAAAGCAGTTGTTGCCCTTCAAAGGCTCAACGTTGCTTGGTCACGCCGTGAGTCGCTCGTTGAGCATCGGGTGCAAGCCCGTGGTCGTCGTAACGGGTGCGTCGGCTGAGCGTATGACGCTTGAACTCGCGGGCACGGAAGTCACGACTGTCTTTAATCCGCAGTGGCAAGATGGCATGGGGCAGAGCATAGCTTGCGGTGCCTCCCATTTGCTCGAATGCGAATCCGTGTTTGATTCGGTGCTGCTGATGACTGTGGATCAGCCGTTGATTGCGAGTTTTCACTTGCGAGCGTTAGTCACTGAATGCCGTAAGCATCAGCACCCGTCGGCGACTGGCTATCCTGCAGGTCGACCGGGAATTCCAGCTTGTGTACCGCGATCGCTTCTTGCTGAGCTTTCTGAATTGACCGGCAAACGCGGTGCGCAGCACATCCTCACTCGCTATGCAGCGAAGCGGTTGTCTTGCCCGGAAGCCTTGTTGGACATTGATACCGAGGCAGACCTGGAAATCCTGAATCAAGGTAACGCAAAGTAAGAAACGACGTTCCGCGTTCGTGGAGAGACGGAGCAGGGCTGTGTGGGCGTCGCCAAACGGATCTCGCGCAATTGGGCAGAGACCTATTTTTCGAGCCCGTATTCTTTCAGCTTCTTGTGAAGCGTATTCCGGTTGATGCCGAGCTTCGTGGCGGCTTTCGTTTGCACGTTGTTGCACTCAACCATGACCTGGGCGATCAGTTCCCGCTCCACTCGATTGACGATCTTCGCGTGTAGGTTGTCTTCTTGTGGACCAGCTTCCCCAAGTCCTTGTTGGACAACCTCAAACGTTAAGGTCTCGAGATCTGCCTTGCGAAGGCGACCCCGATTCACTTGCTTGCTAGTGATTTCATCGGGTAGCAATTCGACGGTCAGCTCATCGCCCTCTGCCATGACAACGGCACGTTCGATGTAGTTCTGCAATTCTCGAACATTCCCCGGCCAATCATATTTTTGCAGCAAGTCCATCGCCTCACGCTGAATGTGGACAACGTAACGGTCGTTTTCTTCGTTGTAGTTTTGAAGAAAGTGTGTCACCAATTCAGGGACATCTTCGCGACGATCTCGCAATGGCGGGATATAGATTGGGATAACGTTCAGTCGCCAGTAAAGGTCTTCGCGGAACGTTCCGTTGCCAACTTCCTCCATCAGATCACAGTTCGCCGCCGCGATCACACGCACGTCCACCTTGATGGTTTGGGTGTCGCCGACGCGTTCGAACTCGCGCTGCTGAAGAACACGCAGGAGTTTTACCTGCAGTTGCAGTGAAGTCGAGTTAATTTCGTCCAAGAAAATCGTGCCGCCATGAGCTGCCTCGAAGCGACCGGTGCGATTATCGACCGCACCTGTGAAGGAACCACGCACATGGCCGAACAGCTCGCTTTCCAGCAAGCTCTCACTCAGCGCACCGCAGTTGACTTTGACGAACGGACCACCGTTTCGCAAAGAGAGCTGGTGGACCGCCGTGCCGACGATCTCTTTACCAGTACCAGTTTCACCCAATAGCAATACCGATGCGTTCGAGCGTGACACTCGACGAATCAGTTTGTAGACCTTTTCCATCGCCTCACTGGAACCGATCAAACCGGGGATTGGGGGGCCCGTTTCGTTCAGTAGGGGATAGGACATGGAGGCTTAGATTCCATCCTGTTAATCACTAAATGAGAGAGTTCAAACTTGGGTTGCCCAACTTCGGTCGGGCATGGCGTCATGTGCGTGGGGTTGAGACCTAGAAGACCTGATTGGTTGTAACGGGTTTTGTCGTTTGAGATTCAATCACGTCCAAGATCTGGCCGAGTATTTCCTGGGTCTGCTGGTCTTCGTTTTCGCTGGCGTTGTAGCGATCGTATTGAGCGTAGACTTCCGACTTCCGTAGCATCAGTCCTCGTCGCAAAATTGCCTCCGCAAATGAGTTCGCGGCACGCTGTCGCAACTCGGCCGAATTTCCCTTCCGTCCGGCGATCTGCACCAATGTCTTTTGAGATTTCTCATCGCCAAGATATCCCAGCAGATCAATGGCCGCATCACGAAGTTTCGGATGCCCAACGCCTTGGATGGCCGCATCGCGAGCTCGCATGAAGTCATACCAGTGGTAAGTCTTACTGTACTTCGCGAGATGCGCTAACCATCCCATCGCATCGCTGGCCTGCAAGAGTCTGCGGGCTGGTGGAACAGAATCGGTGCCGATCAGTTTTTCGATATCTTCCAGTCGGTCACTGAGTGCAGCTTCGTCAGCAAACTCCGGCATCGTGACGACTCGTTTATCCAAACTTGCCAGTGCTTCGGTTCGACTCGCTTGATCTTCACGGGCCAGCAAGATGACGGGAATCAGCTTGCCTCGGGGAGATTTTCTGAGCTGCTGGATCGTTTCGCTGGCAGTTGGGCGACTTGTAGAATCACTTAGTACCACGAGGTCGTAATCGGAAATGCGAAGTGCTTCTTTGAGACCTGGATTTCCTTCATTGGCTTGCAATACATCAAAGCCTAGACCGCCGAGCATGCCTGCGACGCGATCGCGGATATCACGGCGTGGGGTCGCAACCAAGGCACGCGGTACGCCTTTCGACTGAGCAAGTTCGACTAGTGCGTCAAACAAAGTGCTGGAGCCTGTGAACGACTGGCGAGGGTCAATTTTCATGAGGGCTCGCGCTGCGGCGTAGCGAACGCGGCGATGAGGAGAATGCAACGCGCGAGTCAATGGAGCTAGGGCGCCGGTTCCCGCAGTGTTTGCCATCAGGTTGCCTAACAATTCGGCAGCACCGGATGCGGAGGCTGCATAACCTTTATCCAGACAGTGCATTAATGCACTTGCTAGAGCCTGCGGGCCACGCGACATGCCAAAGTCAGTGGCAGTTCCGGGGCCCTGCGGAAGCTCGTTGTCCCATCCACCGAGCATCCGGTCGGATTGAAGCTGACTGATCAGCAGTTCCTGTTGCGTTTGCTGCGACGGCGCCAACTCAAATGCATCGCGTGCGAACCGAGCCGCCGTAACTGCAGCGGCTTCCTCGGCAGTGAGTCGATGTGGGACGACATTGCTTTTCTCGGCGTTCCAGGTCCACATTTCGAGAGTATTGTCGTACTCCGGGCGAACGGGAGGCTTGCCATTCAGGTGAGCCGTAGTCAGCCGCTGCAAGTATCTTGCAGCCTCCGCACTGGAAGCTGGCGGTTTTGTCCCCAAAGCGAGGAGTGATTGCCTTGCGCTTTTCTGTATCGATTCTTCGCTTGAGTAACTGGGACGTACCAAGTGGTTCCGCGCCCGCTTTGTGCCCGCGGATTGGAGAGCTCTGATTGCAACCAGCTGAATGAAGGTGTCCGGCGCCCCGATACACGCAATCAAAGCGTCTTCAGCCGATTGACCGAGACTGTTGATGGCCAAACTCAACTTCGTTGTGTCCACATCCGCTGGTGGATTGCGAAACGCATCTAGCAACGCAGGAACCGCGTACGCGCCAGCTCGGGAAAGCTCCTGGATAGCAACCCGTTGGGTTTCCTCGTCATCCGAAGCCAATCGCTCGATGACTTGCTGAAGACGCTGCGAGTCCCTGCGAACTCGCTTCGCCGCACCAAAAACTTTGAAGACAAAGTCTCGCCCTTCTGGCGTCATCGACGTGTCATTGGAAATCCGAATCAAGCTCACTGTCCCTAAGTCAGAGTGAACTTTCGCCAGCTGTTCATCCGTCGTCGCCACGTCAGCAGCCTTCGCCAGATATGCCTTGGCGTCGTCATAGGCACCAGCTTGGCGCAACACATTTGCGGCCGTTACCAATTCAGTGGCTGTCTGGGGATTGCGAGCTTCAAGAACTTGGATTGCTGTTTGGGCGGCTTCGCTGAGTGGCGGCGAAGTATCTTCGACAGTCTGCGCGGAAGAAGCTTCGTCGGCGGCTGCCTCGATTTCCTGAGCTCGCGTTACGTAGCACGATACAAGCACAAACACGAGCGCAATCACGAGCTTGGCAATTACCGAGCCTTTCATCCGCCATCTAGGGTTGTGGGACATAGTTTATCTCGCAGCAATCAATCAGAGTCAGTCAATCAAGTTGTGTTTCGAGTTCGCTTCGGATCCGGTCAGCCAGCGTTATGGCCAGGCTTGCTTAAGACGTCTTTAGACAATTCTTCCAATTCTGGATCTGCTTCTTCACTTCACTGGGGCTGGTCGAGCCATAGCTTTGAAAGGCTTCAACCGCTTTGTCGACGCCAAGCACTGCTTTGACATCGGCGCCCAAACGTTCGTCGGCATCCGAAAACGTCGAATCAGGAAGCTCGGACAGCGTGCACGACTTTTCCATGGCAGTCTTCACCAATGCACCGACCAGATGATGTGCCGTACGTTGAGGAATCCCTTGCTTGATGCAGTGTTCCATCAAAGTGGTGGCGTCTAGGTAGCCTTCGTGCAGCCGCGAGGAAATCGACTCTCGGTTTAGCTTCGCTGTCGCCACGATTGGTTCTGCTAATTCAAGACAGGCCCGCACGGTGTCGTAGGAATCGAAGAGGCGTTCTTTGTCTTCCTGCAGGTCGCGGTTGTAGGCCAGCGGCAATCCCTTTACGAGAACCAATAACGCTTGGAGGTTTCCAATCACTCGCGATGTCTTGCCACGAGTCAATTCCAACACATCTGGATTGATCTTCTGCGGCATGATGGACGAGCCTGTGCAGAACTGATCCGCCAGCGTGATGAAGTTGAACTCGACCGTCGACCAAAGAATCCACTCGTCTGCCCAGGTGCTGAGGTGTTCGGCGATCATCGCCAAAGCGAAGGCAAATTCGATAATGAAGTCTCGATCGCTAGAGATGTCGACGCTATTGGCTGCAACACCTTGAAAACCCAGAAGTTCCGCCGTGCGTTGCCGATTGATTGGAAGCGTCGTTCCGGCGAGAGCAGCCGCGCCAAGCGGGCTCATGTTGACACGATTTCGCGCGTCGGCCAAACGATCGCGATCGCGTTGCAGTTTTTCACAGTAAGCCAACCAATAGTGAGGAGCCAGCACCGGTTGGGCCCTTTGCAGGTGTGTATAGGCTGGCAGGATGACATCAAAATCGTCTTCGCACCTTGCTACAAAAGCACGCTGCACGTTTTGCAGCAGCCCGTCGATTTCATCAATCGAAGTGCGACACCAGAGACGAATATCCGTCGAGATTTGATCGTTCCGGCTTCGACCAGTGTGAAGTTTGCGGCCGACGTCTCCGAGTTGGTCGATCAGTGCCTTCTCGATGTGCATGTGGATGTCTTCCAGCGTGTTGCTGAATTCCATCTCTCCACGATCAATTCGACCTTGGATTTCACATAGTGCGTCTTTGATTTGGCGGTTTTCGTCCGCCGAGAGCACACCGACTTCCTCAAGCATCTGCGCATGTGCGATCGAACCGGCGATATCGTGCTTGTACAGCCGACGGTCGAAGGTGTGGCTCTCACAGAAAGCTTCTACGCGTGGATCAGGCCCGTCGCCGAACACACCACTGCGTGAAGGCGTGGCATCGTTGGATTTAGACAAGAATGCCTCGAAAATATCAGATGGTTAACAATTCCGCACCGCCTACAACTCATTGATCCTAAATGGCTTACGACGAGGTGTCAACGATCGCCGCATCATTGTGCCTAGGGATTAGGCAAGCCCATTTGGATGCACTGCCGATGCCGGCTGTGCGGCGCAGAATCGCCGACGGGCGCTAAGGACGATAGGCAGTTTCGAATCGCCGCGACTGCGCATGATCGTGACGTTGTCGCCAGAATGAAACAGTTCTGCACACTCAGTACGCAACGTCATCGTAAAGCGACAGAAACGTTTCGCGGACATTGCCGTCGTGGCGCGCGAAGTGCCGAGGCAAATTGCTAAGTACGCTTTGCTTATTGGCGTTTGTAATCGCTGGCTGTGCGTTAAGCAGCTGGGTAGCAATTTTGTGCGTCGATTCCAAAGATGTGTGTGTCGTGAAAATGGCCGGCAATAGGCGGGATTGCCAGGCAGGTGGTTGGCGATGAACCGTGACGATCAGCCCAACGTTGCAGGTGACGCTCGTCAAAAGTAGCCGCCACTTGCAAATGACTCCGAGTTGCTCGAATCCATCAATGATGATTGTGTCTGCGACCC
>CAYQMZ010000113.1:9444-13315 GCA_964418725.1 uncultured Pirellulaceae bacterium | reverse complement strand
ATTCGCGTTGGCGACGGGAGGTCCACCCACACCCTGTGCTTCCGCCGTCACCGTCGTGACGATCGTCGTGTTTTCGTCGCCGGCCAAGTCGCCTAGCGGCGCAGTAATGGTGGGCGCGGCTGCCTTCACCGTAACCGAGATATCTTTGGTATCCGTCAGCCCTTCGACATCCGTAACCGTGACCTGCAACTCGTAGACGTTGTCGCCATCGCTATCGGTTGGCGATTCGAGATCGGGAGCTTGAACGAACGAAACAACGCCTGTCGCGGAGTCGACCGCAAACTTCGCGTTGTCCACGCCACCACCGTCAACATTTGTCAAACTGTAAGTCAGCCCGTTGCCTTCAGACTGATCGTCCAGTGTTTCTAGGTCCACAACTAGTGTCGTGTTCTCGGCCACATCTACCGTTGCAGAGGTGGTGATCGTCGGGGGCTCTTCCACGTTCGTGACTTCGATGGTCGCGTCGTACGTATCTACAGTCTCTCCATTGCTGGCTGTGATCTGGACCTGATAGACGCCTACGTATGCGTAGGTACTGTAGTCACACACCTTCCCGATACCGGGCACAGGATCACCAAACACGCCGTTGTCACACGTCACCCCATCAGTATGGTTCTGTTCAACGAAGGTAGTATTCAATCCATAACGGACAACCGCGTCACCTTCAAAGTCGCAAAAGCCTCCTTCAGTGGCGCAGCGAATCCACTCAGCAACTGAATCGCCCTGACCTGTCGGAGCCTCGAAATCTGGTGGCGAATTAAACGACAGCTCGCCAGTGTCCTGATCGATCACGAACTGAGCATTGTCTATTCCACCGCCGTTTAGGTCCGTAAGGCTGTAGACGAAACCTTCAGACTCTTGGGCAAAGCTGCCAACTTCGGCCTGGTTCTCTGGAATCCGGTAAGCAAGAGAAACCGTACTTGTCGAGACTTCGCTATCAACCCCGTCACAAGAGAAATTAAAGCTCAACTCACGCGGCGTCAGCGTTGGTCGAGCTGCGGTGTTTTGATACGCAACGGTTCGCAGCACGGCTTCAAACACTTCTGGCGTACCCTCACCGCTGATCGTGAGCACACCGTTCTCGAAACTGTGGGTAAGATTTGTGCCCGTCGTGTCAACCGTCAAGATTTCGTCGGCACCATCTTCTAAATTGGTGATCGTCACCGTTGCAGACGCAGGGGTAGATGGCTCGGCAATTCGTACGCCGTTAATTCGAAGGTGAGCGTTGTCCGTGGCAAGGATCTGAATTACACCCTGGCTGTTGGATATGTAGCGAGTGGTATTTGAGAATTCAGTGTTTGCGGCTGGCTGCTGCCCAGCAGTCCAATCGATCGTGGCGGAACCCGTTGTCCCGGAGATTCCCGTTAGAGTTGTTGTCCGATTCGTCGCACCGTCAGCGACATGATCCCAGGCCCAGAACGTAATGTCGTATTCCGTATCGGGCTGAATCGCTGGCCCGGAAAGTGTGATCGTGGTATCCGTCGGCGCAGAGTTGTTGTAAACGAAGTCGTTGTACAGATCGGCATAGTTGAATTCACCGTCATCCGCGCTGCCGCCACGATGGAACAAACCATCCGCGCCCGCGATTGCCACGGTGAGGTCTCCGTTGACCGTCGAATGAGTGGCGGAAAACTGATCCTGCAACACAAAACCGTCGTCTGCCTCAAGCGTTCCCAAGCTGCCTGCGGAGCCTGGGCTGGAACCGGTAGGACCGAAATCGACGCTGAGTAGAGCACCACTTGATTCACCACTGGCTACCGAGCCTGCATATCTCTGACCAAAGACACCCAAGCTACTACCGTCTAACCCTTCGGCTTGCCAAACAACCCACGAGTCACCATTCGCCGAGTGCGCGATCGACGGGCGAGCAACGCTGTGAGTAGTTCCGTTGACTTTGAATTCCGTACCCACCTTGTTTCCAGATGAGTCAAATTGCTGACCGAAGATGCCTCGTCCTTCGGTAGTACCAGGATCGCTTCTCCAGACGACCGTAAATCCTCCACTGGGATCGATAGAGACGGCGGCATTGTGTTGGGGCCCAGCGGTTGTAGTGTTGGCTTGGAATTCGTTCCCGATCGGAGTTCCGTCAGCCCCAAACCGCTGCCCATAGATCCCCCAACTGTTACCGTCTTGATTGTGGCTGTGCCACACGACGACGAAGTTGCCTTCGCTGTCCATCTCGATTCCGGCATATTCTTGGCTGTCTTGTGTATGGGAGTGGACGCGGAATTCGCTGCCGATCTTGTTGCCGCCGCTATCGAACCGTAGACCGTAGATCCCCCAATCACTACCACCGTCTTGTGTCCAGCTTTGCCAAACGATGGTGAAGTTACCCTGGGCATCAGATGCGACAGTGGGAAAGAACTGATGTGATGACGTGAATGTGTTGACCAGAAATTCGCCGCCGACTCGATTGGCCGAGCTATCGTAAAGCTGAGCATAAACTCCTCCGGCGCTACCATCCTGGTCTTGGCCCAGCCAAGTGATTACGAAACTACCGTCGTCAGCAATTGCGGCCGATGACCATCCCTGATCGCCACTGGTATACGTGTTCGCTTGAAACTCAGACCCAACTCGATTTCCACTAGCATCAAAACGTTGCCCAAAGGTTCCCCAGTTGCTGCCGTCTTGAGAATGTGACATCCAGGTCACGACGAACTCACCGGACGGATTCATGTCCACAGATGGATAGAACTGATGGCTGTTGGTGTGTACGTTGACCAGGAATTCCCCGCCAACTTTCGCGCCGCTTGCATCGTATCTCTGTGCGTAGACGCCCCAATCACTTCCGTCTTGGTTATGACTTTCCCAGACGACAACAGAGTTGCCAGCAGCATCCATGGCAACAGACTCACCACGCCAACTCGTTCCTTGTTGCTCGTTGGTATGTGTGTTGATTTGAAACTGTGTTCCAACTGGCGTTGCGATCCCCGCCCCTGTTGCAGCTTCAATCGTCAACTCGCTATCGACGACCGTTACCGCGTCACTACCAACACCGAACGCGACGTTGTGATTCGCTCCCTCGACGTTCGGTCCGTTGAGATCCAATGTCAGTCCACTGGCGTCCAAAAGCACACGCTCGTCGAGGTGCTCGAGTCCAAGCTGCTTGCGTTTCTTGAAACGATTTACACGACGATTCTTGCGACGGGACATTGAGAGACACCTTGCCAATGGTTGAGTTGGGGAACCCCCTCCCTTCGAAGGAGGGGCAATCCCGATTATTCCCATGGCATATATGGCAACTACTCGCGTTCGTCTTTTTACGAACCTTTCTTTTGCACGAATTTCCCGAGGCGTTCGCAAATCCGGATCGATCCGCGCAACGCGAACAGCAACCGTATCGAGCAGCAAAACTCTAGCAATCCTGGGGACTTTACGAGGTGATGCGTACCACTTGTTACCTGCGCGAATACGCACGGAACCAATAGCAGATTACGGGATTCGCCCTGCGATGGTTGACTGACGCAAGAATGCGGCAGGAAACTAGCGAGACGGCGTGGGGACCGGAGGAACCCGCTGCAAAGATGGGCGAAATGCGCCGGCAGACGGATCGGACTCCGAGTCGCCCTCACGCAAGCGACGCTCGTCAGCACCCGCACTCCATTCAGGAACGTTCAGATCGAACGCGTTCTCCGACGGTTCGTCACCTGGGAGATATCGCTGCTCGTTAGCACTTGGTCGAACCCGAGCCGGATAGTTTCGCCCCTCGCCGAATCGACGCCCCAGTGGTCCGATCGAGCAATATCGTTCTTCGAAAAGCCGGACGCCATGTGTCTCAAGAATTGTCCCAGTCTGTGCCTCTAGTGCCGCAAACGTCGCATTTAGCTGCGTCACGGCACGAGCCTCGGCACTCTTGCTGCTGGCCCAGGTG
>CAYQMZ010000113.1:0-9434 GCA_964418725.1 uncultured Pirellulaceae bacterium | reverse complement strand
GCCTTACACCGTGTGACTCCAAGATCGTGCCCGTTTCCGCCTCGAGCGTCGCAAGCGTGCTATTGAGTTGCGTAATCGCACGAGCTTCACTCGTCACGCTGCTCGCCCAGGTGTTGATCGCCAGCAAATACTCGAGGAAGTTCACTCTTCCTCCACGTACTTCTTCCGTACTTTGCTCCAAGGCAGCCTCAGCAGCCTCCCGAGCGATCTTGAACGCGTCGTACTGTTGGTACAACTGCTCGATCGAACGCAACGTTGCCGCAATTTGATGTGAGGCCTGAAGCAGCCCTTGATCGAGATTCAATCGATCGTTCGCGAGCAACAGTTCAGCCTGACGCAAGGCAGCACGATCGGAACGTAGGGTCAGCGGGACACTAAACGTGACGCCCAACGTCCAATCCGTATGCTGGCCCGGCAGGGATTCGACTCGGTCACCAACCGGCATCTTGCCTTCAAGGCCATTCCATTGATAACGAGCCACGGCATCGAACCTTGGCTGCGCGAAATTACGGGCCTGCAGTAAGCGTTGCTGATCCGCCTCTAGAATGATCTTCAACTCGACGAGATCAGGGCGGCGTTCTTCTGCCAACGAAACCAACGAGTCCCAATCAAACGAAATCCGTTCTATCACCGGCGGTGTGGTTGGAACGATCGTAAAGTCACTACCTGGCGGGATTCCTAGAACGGCTTTGAGCGATGCGACTCGATCTAGAATCGCAGCATCTGCCGCGATCAGATTCGCCTGAAAGTTCGCCAACTGAGATCTAGTCTGTGCGTAGGCTCCTTGATCGGTGAGTCCTAGCGGTACTCCTTGAGCTTCTCGATCATTGACGAAAGACGTTTGCGTCTCCTGCTGCTCAATCACCCAGCGCTCTGTCCTCGCCTTCACCAAATCCCAATATCCCTGGACAACGCCCGCCACCATGTTTTGCAGGGCATTCTTCAGACGAAAGTAGGAAGATTCCGTATCCAAAAATGCGAGAACCACCGGGACCGAATTCACGTCCGCGCCACGACCTCGCAACAACGGTTGCGTCAGAGAAAACGTCACATTGGAATTCGAGAAGGGGTTCAGGGGAGGAGCAGTATCAAGATTTGACGCTTGATTGCGCGTCGTTCCGACCTGCAGAGCTCCATCGGCCCCACTCAGAAATCTTTTGGTTACGTCAAACGAAAGATCGTACTGATTTGCCCGCGAGCCAACGATCACTGAACGTGTCGGATCAATGTCTCGTATCCCGTTCGGCGTCTCGCTTCGAACGAAGTTGTTTCGTACAGACACATTGGGGTCAAAGATGGCCCTCGCTTGATCGATGGCAGTGTTTGCAATCCCTGGGGCATAAATTGTTTGGCCGCTGGATGCTGCCCCCACACCGCTGAGCACTCGGACGACATCCGTGTTCTCTAGAGCGATCCGTATCGCATCATCCAAGGATATTTCCATCGCGGGCAAACCATCGTTGGTTGCAACGGTTGGAGGCGTCGAACTCCGAGGCAACGGAGCCGGCTGATAGTCCCCTGTATCTCGAACTTGCAGCCTCCCCTGCTCATTCGGCAACAAGACTCGATCCCGTTGCGCCCAGACCGGGCACACCGCAACCACGAACGCTATCGCGACCGCGACAGCAGTAACAGGCGATAATTTCTTCGTTTGCCAATTCATCATTAGAGATGATTCGGACCGGAAGATTCAGAAGCACAGCCGGAACTGTAACAACCCGTTTCCATTCCCCACCTGAGTTCTCTCTGCACCGTTCACCGAAAGTCTGCGGCCTGCACATTCCCGTCGAACGCCGCGGCTTCTCATATCAGCAAAAGCTACGGAACCCTCAAGCTATCCACGGATGCCAACACTACGAATCTCTGGCGATGCGTTGGCGAGCAGCCAGCACTCCACAGCAGGAAGCGAAACTTATCGCCCACATGCAATGCGCGACATGCATGTACCGAGCAAATGGCGGCATTTCAGGTTGATCCAAACCGGCGAAGTAGCCCCCGCCTCCGTAACCGTTATATCCACCGCCATACCCGGCTCCGTATCCTCCGAGGCCTCCGCCACCGTAGCCACCACCCGACATTGCGTCACCTGCGCCGAGTCCACCACCGCGGATCCCACCAGCTCCAAATAAGTCACCTGCGTCAACGGCCTCTTCCTCGCCTCCCCGACGTTCCTTGTTTGAAACGAAGATCACCAGCGAATCAGGGTTACGGGCGAATGCTCCGGTGTAGTACTCCTCCGACAAACTCGCTCCGGTCGCCATTGCGTAACCTCGTTGTGACACCCATGTCGTCACCATCGCGTACTCCGCGCCAGCGAACATTAGCCCCAAATAGATCCAGCCTCCGATTGCAAATCCCAATTCGAACCTGTTTTGTGATCGGTGGACCGTCGCGACTACCGACGCAATCGTCAGCAAAAGAACTGCCGAAGATACAGATGCGGCCATCCACGGGGCAGACGGCTTGGCGACCGCGACGCTGCTGATGGCAAAGAAACCGACAACACTTAGTAGCCATTTCAAGCTCATGATTTCACCGTATGTGGAGTGACTAACCTCGTAACGTCATTCTCGCACGGCCTGGGGCAGCAGCAAAAGAAAGCTCCTTGCGTGTTAGTCCAGAAGTGTTTTGACACCTTAAACAATGCCTGTCGCGGGACACTGTAAGAATCTCGTAAGCGACGCCGCCGTGCTAACCTGCGGATCAGAACAAGTTCCGACCGCGCACGAAAAAGGGCCGGCGAGTGTGCCGACCCTTTCGGAATCCTAGGCTGCAGTGAAACAGCTCTGCTGGATATTTAGTGCTTTTCGTTTTTGTGCTTGTAGTCAACGACATCCCAGGCCAGCCCGCACATACGCATAGCTCGGATGACTGCCCAAGTCGTGTCGATTTCCCACCACTTGTGACCGTGCAAGGCCATGCGTGGATAAGCGTGGTGGTTGTTGTGCCAGCCTTCGCCGTACGTGATCAAGGCAACCCACCAATTGTTCTTACTGTCATCGGTGGTTTCGTAGTTCGTGTAGCCCCACATGTGACTGGCCGAATTGACGAACCATGTGGCGTGCAAGACACCGAACAGTCGCAAGAAGATCCCCCACGTCACAAACGAAGTCGCCATGGCCGTTCCGCCAACGCTGGTCGCAACATTCTCACCGTACCAATAGCCAGCTCCAATGATCATCAAACCAGTCACGATGTGAATGGGAATGAAGAGATTTCCGATCCACACGATCACTGGGTCCTTGGCCATGTCAGGTGCCCACTTGCGAATGTGCTTTTCGTGTTCGTCCTTTGGTAGATTCCAAGCCAACCAAAGAATGTGACTCCACCATGCACCTTCGTGCGGCGAGTGCGGGTCGCCCGGTTGGTCACTCAACGCGTGATGCTTGCGATGGTTTGCCACCCAATCGACAGCACTACCTTCGCCAGCCAGTCCGCCAAGCAATGCACACAACCAGCGAACCGGTGCATACGTGGAAAAACTGCTGTGGGTTAGCAAGCGATGGAATCCAAGACAGATTCCCAATCCGCCGGTCACCCAGTGCAAAAAGACAGCAAGCACAAGACCTTCCCAAGTAAATGTCCATGGAGAGATCAGTGCACCGATATGAACAAGCGTAAGCCAGAAAATGACACCCCACGCAAGCTGAGTCCGGTTCTCGGTAGCCATTGTGAAGGAGTCTTTTGTATCCGATCGATCTCCGGCAAGATTCCGTTTACCGATGCGGCCAGCCTTAGGAGCGGTTACCGTTGACATCCAACAACTTCTTTCGACAAGATTTAAAGGGTCCAACGTCGATCTTCCTCGACGCCACCGAATTCTACGAATCGGGCTGCTGGACGCCATCGCCACTTGGTGACGGTCGGGTAATAGTTGTGTAATAGCGAAACAGCCACTTCAACCGATTTGTAAAAGCCCCTACGCCTGAGCAAAAACGGCTCTCCAAAGGAGGTAACGAAATGCGTTTCCGACCGCTGAACTTGGTACTAGCGAGCTACCTAATCGGTACATTCTGCCACCTCTGTTCTGGCCAGATCCTGGATCCAGAGTTACAGGGCCTCCAGTCGGAAAGTAGCTCAGTCACAGGTGAAGAACTGGTATTGCACAGAACAGCAAAAACCACTTCATCGCGCCGCTCGACCCGCGACGTCACTTGGACAGCAGCTCTCCTGCTTCGTGCCGATAGCCAAGCCAGCACGCCGACCGAACGACTCCAAAGTGCGCTGTCTTTGATCGAAATGTTCGGTGAACTACAAACCCATCCGCGAATGCGCAGCAGTGCGTCGCTGCAACTCGCCAGAAAGAAGCTGCTAGTTCGTCTCCGAGCGATCAAGAAACGCACCGCGTCGGACGTTCGTCGCCGCAAAAGGAAACCGGAGCGCATCGATATCGACCAAGGCGTGCTGGCGCAACTCAACCAGGCCGCACGTAACATTCCCGCTGTCCCAGGAAATCAGGCGAACGGGCCCAACGCGAATCAAGATTACGGCACATTGCTAGTCAATTTGATCCAACGAACTGTTTCTCCGAACTCATGGGACGTCAACGGCGGACTGTCGTCGATCCAATACTGGCAACCTCGTCGAGCCCTCGTTGTCCGCGCACCGCAAGCCGTCCACGACAACCTGTCGCCACTGCTACTTCAGCTTAGAAAGCAGTAACGTCAGACAGACGACATAGCGGACATTAGCTACAGCGGAACAGCGGCAAAGCAGGATTGTCGTTAACTCCGCTTGATTTCTGCGGTCTTTTCGCTGTCAGAGGGCGGCTTCTAGCAGCAGTCATTCTCAGCGACCGGCCTATAATGGGTGCAACTGACGAGAACCAGATACACGGCGGATAGAATCAAATGGACAAACACTTCGACTGCGTCACGATCGGAGCTGGACCAGGCGGTACGACAGCAGCGGCCTTGGTCGCCGAAGCCGGATTCTCGACATTGCTGCTGGAACGCGAACGATTTCCGCGATTTCACGTCGGCGAATCGCTGATGCCCGAGACCTATTGGACGCTGAAACGTCTGGGCGTGTTGGATGAGATGCGATCGCGATCGTTTCCTCCCAAAGTGGGAGTTCAATTTGTATCGAGTTCCACAAAAGAGTCGGCGCCATTCTTCTTCGATCATCACGATGAACATGAGTCTTCCCAAACATGGCACGTCGAGCGAGCTGAATTCGACAACATGTTGTTCAAGAACGCGGCCGCCAAAGGCGCCGATTGTCGTGATGGCTCGCGCGTGCTTGATATCGACCTGAAGGGAGATGATGGTGCGACGGTAACCTACCAATCGTCCGACGGCGAAAAGCACAAGGTTCACACGAAGGTCGTCATTGACGCCACCGGTCAACAGGCCATGTTGGCCAACCGTTTGGGCTTGGTTGAAGTAAATGAAAAGCTGAAGAAGGCTTCCATCTGGACATACTATTTAGGTGCCGAACGCAGCGAAGACCCAAATCGCAACACAACCATCATCCTGCACACGGAAGACAAGTCTTGCTGGTTCTGGTACATCCCACTCGCCAACAACGTTGTTAGCGTCGGTGTCGTGGGCGACCACAAGGAGCTGCTACAAGGTCGAGGCAAGCCCGAAGAAGTCTTCGCGCAAGAACTGGCAAAGTGCCCTGGCGTGCAGAAACGAGTTGCCAACGCCAAACGAGTCGGCGATTTCAACGTCGCCAAGGAATTCTCCTACACGACCAAACAACACGCGGGGGACGGATGGGTGTTGGTCGGCGACGCATTCGGCTTCATCGACCCGGTTTATTCATCTGGCGTTTTTCTCGCGTTGAAATCCGGTGAAATGGCGGCCGACGCTGTGGTCGACGGTTTGAAAAAAGGCGATCTATCCGCCAGCCAACTGGGGTCATGGACGCCCGAATTCAAAGCCGGAATGGTCTGGATCCGAAAGCTGGTACACGCGTTCTACACCAACGAATTCAGCTTCGGAAAATTCATGAAGATGCATCCGGAGTACGCCGGCAACCTGACAAACTTGCTGATCGGCCGGGTCTTTGAAGATGGCGTGGGCAAGATCTTTGAAGATATGGACCCTGCGATTCAAGAAGCCACCTCGTCCATGCAAGTCTGACAACAGCCAACTGGTTAGCGTTCTTTCCAATGACGTCACGCTCGATGCTGCCGGAACAACGATTCCACCGCGTCGAGCGTGTCAGCTTGCTCTGCAGTCTTGTCCTGCCGGTATCCCTTCACGCGTGCAAAACGCAACGCAAATCCGCTGTCGTAATGCGGGCTCTGCTGCACCTCGTTGAACGCAATTTCCGCCACCAAGGAAGGCTGGACGTAAACGACGTGCTCTTCACGTCGTGTCTCTAATCGCAGTAACTCCTTGGTTTGCCAGCGAAGCATTGCGTCGGTGAGTCCCTTAAACGTCTTGCCAATCATGGCAAATCCACCATCTCCGACGCGAGCCCCGAGATGCAGGTTGCTCAACCAGCCCTTACGTCGCCCACTTCCCCACTCAGCGGCCAGGACTACGAGGTCCAGCGTGTGCGTCGGCTTGATCTTCAACCAGTTTTTACCCCGACCTCCCGCCGAGTAGTCGGCCTCCGTCGACTTCGCCATCAGCCCTTCGTGGCCTGCCGCCATTGCTTGCTGCAGAAAAGCCGAGGCCTCGTCTGTGCTTTCTGTAACCAACCGAGAAATCACACTCGCTCGCGTGACTGCTTCCTCCAGCGCCGCGTGCCGCTCGATCGTTGTTAGGTCGATTAGCTCCTGATCTTCAAGCAGCAGGCAGTCAAAGAACTTGGCGGTCAGCGGCAATTCACTTTGCATCTGATCCACTTGCCGACTTCGCCCGAAACGACGCATCGTAGTCTGAAACGGATGCGGCCGCCCATCGCTTCGTAGTGCCAGGACCTCGCCATCCAAGATCATCCGTTTGGCAGGGGCTTCGCGAACAAGCTGAACGACGTCCGGTACGCTGGCCGTGACTTCCCTAAGATGGCGAGAAAAAACACGAACGCGATCACCATCCTTGTGAACTTGGACACGCACTCCATCCAACTTGTATTCCAGCACCGCTTTCCCGAGTTGCGAAACGGCTTCCTGAACGCCATCGATAGGCTCTGCAAGCATTGGCTGAACCGGTCGAAACAACTGCAGCCCGAAAGCGCGGACTCCCGCTTCGCCTTCGTTCCTCGCAGACACAGCCACTCTTGCCAGGTCGCCGCTTAGCATCGTGGCTTTTCGAACAACTCGCTGATCGATTTTAGTCGCCTTTGCGATCGCATCTGACATAACGCCTTCGACCGCACCGTGCCGCATCTCGCCCAAGATCAGCTTGACGAGAAAGCCTCGTCCACGGTCACTTTGATTTGCAAAGAGTCGGGCCAGAAGTTCCGCACGACGTTTGGTGGCGCCGGCTCCTTTGACGCCCGACAACTCAGCGAATACTCCGTCGACATTCAGAAGACTCATATCCTCCGTCGACTGCAGTTCAGATTCGGACGGCAGACTGGACAGTACTTTGCGTATCGCAGCATACCCTATCCCAATCTTTCCCTGCGGTAACTCGCCACATAGATATTTCACAGCGACCGGAAGTTCGCTCATCGAAAGCGTTTGCAAACACGCACACAGTAGCTCACTTTTCTTCGAGCGGCTACGATGAGCGACGAGTTGCTCGGAGACTGCGACAAGCTCTTCAAACTGCATCCCATCTGCCCTAACAACTAGTACCAGAAACCTCGGAACCGACTATGGCCCCCGACCTTCTTGCAAAGCAACGGGCACTCGCATCGCTCTATTCCGCCGACACATTCTTGTCCGCCTCCAGCCAATGGGCCAGTGCCTTAGGGGAACACTTCCAACGATTGCAGTCTCGCGAGGTCAACGTCCTGAACTGGAACGAGCCAGAAGAAAACATTGCATGTGCCGTCGAAGCTGCGAGCGAAGGAATTCACTACGCGGGCAATGCGGCAGCGTCGGCGGAGCAGCCTGTTTCGTCGGAACCGGCCTCTCCACATTGGGTGCCAAGATTTCGCGAGCTGTTGGAAACGATATTGAGTCGCAGCCAGAATCTTCACCATCCACGGTACATTGGACACCAAGTTCCAGCGTCGCTGCCAATCGCCGCGTTGTTTGACGCAATCAGCTCCGCCACAAATCAGGTGATGGCGATCTATGAAATGGGACCCTGGGCGACTGCCGTCGAGCGCGCCATGATCCAGACCCTAGGTTCAGAAATCGGCTATACCGCCGGCACGTTCAGTGGGTTAGTCACCAGTGGCGGATCGTTGGCCAACCTAACCGCGTTGCTAACTGCCAGAAACGTCGCTCTGTCGGATGACGCAGGCGGCGTGTGGAAGACAGGTGTGCACAATGCATCACGGCTTGCCCTGGTCGTCCAAGAGGACGTGCACTACTGCGTGACGCGGGCCGCCGGGCTGTTGGGTATCGGCACAGACCAGATCGTTCGTATCGCCGTCGACGACCGCCGCAAGATGTGCGTCGATGCACTTGAGGCAGCTCTCCAGACACTGAAGAAAGATGGACGCACGGTTATTGCCGTATCCGCAGCCGCATGCGCAACGCCGATCGGTGCCTTCGATCCGATTGACCGTATTGCCGACGTATGCGAGCGACATGACGTCTGGCTGCACGTCGATGCCGCGCACGGCGGAGCGATGCTCATGAGCGACGAGCATCGCCACCTTGTGAAGGGCATACACCGCGCCGACAGTGTCGTCTGGGACGCGCACAAAATGCTGTTCATGCCAGCGTTGTGTGCTTTCACGTTTTACAAGAACCGAGAACATCGATTCGCAGCCTTCGAACAGGACGCACCCTATCTGTTTGACCCGTCTAACCCAGGCATCGCCGAATATGACAGTGGAACGCAAACGTTCGAGTGTACTAAGCGGGCCGCGGCTTACAGTCTTTGGGGAGTCTGGTCGCTGTTCGGCCGAGAGATCTTCACTGACCTTGTCGATGTGACGATGGCCATGACTAGAAAGCTACATGACAAGCTCACGGAGGCCACCGACTTCACCCCACTGCATGCTCCCGAGTGCAACATTCAGGCATTTCGCCACACTCCGACAAGCGTCGCCGGATGGCCAGAAGAACGACTTGGTGAGTTGCAACTGGAAATCAGGAAACGCCTCATTACCAGCGGCAAAGCCTACACCGTCCCAATCAAGCTTGATGGTATCGGTGCATTGCGAGCGACGGTCATTAACCCTTGCACGACGGAAGCAGACGTCGATGCAGTCTTGGACGAAATCCGCGCTGCCGCGCGAAGTTGCTTGGACATACTGAATACACCGTAACACGGGCTGCCAGCCCGTCCGCTACTCAAACCCAAGTGGCACTAGTGTGCTGAGTCGTTAGTTCTTTAAAAAGTAGGGCCCGGTTCCTACCTTGTCATTACCCACAAGTTTGAACTTGCATTCAACACTTCACCCTCCCGCGG